>DAOURA010000190.1 GCA_030625325.1 Marinosulfonomonas sp. | reverse complement strand
GACGCGGATATGGCAACCATAACGGCCACCAGACAATCTTGTGGGGTCAGGGAATGGGTAATTTTGGGCACGGGGCAATCCTTTGCGTCACTGTTATACTACAGAATATTGACCTGCGCCCCCCCCGGCAATAGGGAGTGGGCCTTGTTCGGGCAAAAACACCCGAAAAATGATGAAGGCGAAAAATATGTCCGACCTGCGCGACGCTGCACTGAATTCCAAAGCATGGCCCTTTGTTGAGGCCAAGCGTTTGTTGAAACGCTATGAAAAGGCTGCACCTGAAAAAGGTTATGTGCTGTTTGAAACCGGTTATGGCCCGTCTGGCCTGCCCCATATCGGTACCTTTGGCGAAGTGGCGCGCACCACAATGATCAGGCGTGCGTTTCAGGTTCTGTCGGACATCCCAACGCGACTGATCTGTTTTTCCGATGATATGGACGGGATGCGCAAAGTTCCCGGCAATGTGCCCAACCCGGATGCATTGGTCGAACATTTGCAAAAACCACTGTCGGTGGTACCGGATCCATTTGGCACCCACGACAGTTTTGGTGATCACAACAACGCCATGCTGCGCCGGTTTCTGGACACGTTTGGTTTTGAGTACGAATTTTATTCAGCGGCCGAATTTTACAAATCTGGTGACTTTGACGCGGTGCTGCTGCGCGCCGTTGAAAAATATGATGAAATTATGGAAGTGATGCTGGCGTCTTTGCGCGAAGAACGCCGGGCGACCTATTCCTGTTTCCTGCCGATTTCACAAAAAACCGGCCGGGTTTTGTATGTGCCGATGAAATCGGTGGATGCGGCGGCTGGTACGATTACCTTTGACGACGAAGACGGCGAAGAGGTGACGATGCCGGTCACGGGTGGTGGTGTGAAATTGCAGTGGAAGCCCGACTTTGGCGCGCGCTGGGCCGCACTGGGCGTAGACTTTGAAATGTACGGTAAAGACCATTCCACCAACACCCATATCTACGACAAAATCTGCCGCATTCTGGGGATGCGGGCGCCGGAACATTTTGTCTATGAAATGTTTCTGGACGAAAATGGTGAAAAGATTTCCAAGTCATCGGGTAATGGGATTTCGATCGACGAATGGCTAACCTATGCCAGTGCTGAAAGCCTGTCGTATTTTATGTATCAAAAGCCAAAAACCGCCAAGCGGCTGCATTTTGATGTGATCCCAAAGGCGGTAGATGAATACCACCAGCAACTGCGCGCCTACGCAGATCAGGACACCGCTGCGCGCCTGAATAACCCGGTATTTCATATTCACGGGGCTGATGTTCCGACCAGCAATATGGTCGTGCCATTTGCGATGTTGCTTAATCTGGCGGCGGTGTCGGCGGCGCAGGATAAGGATAAGTTGTGGGGGTTTATCCGCCGCTACGCACCGGACGCCGCGCCTGAAACCCACCCTGATCTGGACGCAGCGGCCGGGTTTGCCGTGGCCTATTACAATGATTTCGTGAAACCAACGCGCGTGTTCCGCCTGCCCGATGAAACCGAGCGCGCGGCACTTTCAGACCTTTGTGACCGCCTGAAGGAATGGGATGGTGGCGCAGATGGTGACACGTTGCAAAGCATGGTTTTTGCTGTTGGTAAGGCCCACGGGTTTGATCCGCTGCGTGATTGGTTCAAGGCCCTCTACGAGGTTCTGCTGGGGGCCAGCCAAGGCCCGCGTTTTGGCGGCTTTATCGCGCTTTATGGGGTGGATGAAAGCATTGCGTTAATCCAACAGGGGCTGGCGGGCGAACTGGCTGTCTGACCCTAATGGCCGGTAAAGGCGAACACAGCCATCGCCAGCGCCAGCAATCCGAAAATCATCGCACCAAGGGATATTTTTTTCATCCGCTCTGCGTCGGGCGGTGACCCGGCCCTTTTTGCCTGAAAAACGGTGTAATTCGCCGCGATGGAAAACCCTGTCAGCACCACAACAGCCGCCAGTTTTAGCTTGAACGCCGGCACTGCAATAATGTCTGCCCCACCCTGCGTTTTGACCAGAATAATTCCGCTGATCCACAGCAAAATCAGCCCAAGGGTCGACATTTTACCAAGGCCTTGCCTGAACCTGCCGACAATTGGCATCGCGTCCCTGGGCACGCCAGCAAGCCCCCTGCCCGCAAGCATATTCGCCATGCCTGCGCCTATCCCCATGATAATTCCGATGAAGTGAATGATCTTTAATAGCTCAAGCATAACGCCCCCGGTACATATGAAACCTGATTTAGTGTGCCTGAAACTATGGCATTGCGTCAATACGGGGTGCGAACGGTCCATTCAGGGGGCCTTAAATCCCGCCTGATACCCATCCCCCGGATCTGGGCAGCCGCCTGAATTTTTCAAAATACGTCCGATATTTGAGAACCGCTGACAACCAAACCTGTCAACGGATTCAGGCGCTTGCCTAAAATGTTATTGAAAGGGCTTCTTGATGAATAAGGCGATTACGGATGGGCTGGTTTTGATGCCGCCTGCATTTTCTGGCGGGCTGACAGTTTGGTCCAACGAAGACGGAACACCCGGTTCCGCCACCTATGACGGGGACGCAAACGCAGCACTGGTCGCGGCGGATCAGGACTTTGGTGGCTGTCTTGAGTTGCTGAAAACCAGCGCCACGCAAAAATTGCGTTATATGGGGCAAACCACCATCCTTCCCGGCTGCTATTTACGTATCACGGCACGGATCAAGGCGATCAGTGGCACCCTGCCATCTGTTCGCATTGCCGGTTGGGCCGGGGGGGCGGGCAACGCCCATGTGACCGGCCTGAACGAAATCGGGTCAAGCACGACACTAACCACCTACGGCGAAGTCGTGGAAATTTCCGCAATCGTGGGCACCGGCCAACGGGGCGGCGTTGACATGGTCTGGGGGCCAAACGCAATTTACGGCCATTTCGGGCTGGACCTGACCGGGGGAACCGGCGGGCTGGTGCGCATTGATGATTTCATTATCGAAGATATCACCAGCGCCTTTTTGCGCGACATGATGGACTGGGTCGATGTGCGCGATTACGGCGCAATTGGCGACGGCACAACCGACGACGCAGCCGCGTTTGAGGCCGCCGATCTGGCCGCCGCCGGGCGCGAAGTTCTGGTGCCTGCGGGCAATTATTATCTGGGCGCGCATGTATCAATGTTAAACCCGGTGCGGTTTGAAGGCACGGTTTCCATGCCTGACGATCAGCGCCTTGTGCTGCGCGGCAACTATAACCTGACGTCTTATATCGATGCGTTTGGTGATGAAGTGCTGGGCTTTAAAAAGGCGTTTCAGGCGTTGCTGAATTTTTCCGATCATGAATCCCTGGACATGTGCGGGCGGCGCATTGAACTGGACGCGCCAATTAACATGCAGGCCGCCGAAGGCACAAAAACTACGTATGAGGTACGCCGGGTTATCCGCAACGGTCAGTTTAATGCCACCGCATCCGCCAACTGGGCCCCGGTGGTTGCCACATCGGCGGCGACCTATTCCACGGCCAATCCCAAAACCCTGACAGGGGTGGCCAATGTGGCCAATATTGCGATTGGTTCATTGGTGACAGGAACCGGCGTCGGGCGCGAAGTATATGTAAAATCCAGCAATATCGGGGCGGGCACCATTACCCTTAGCCAGCCACTATATAACGCGGCGGGCACGCAAACCTATACGTTCACCCGGTTCCAGTATGTCCTGGATTTTTCCGGTTTCACCAAGTTCAGCAAATTCACCATAACGGATGTTGAATTTCAGTGCGCAGGCAACGCCAGCGGCATTCTGCTGGCCCCGGCCGGGCAGACCTTTCAGATGAAAGACAGCTTTATCACCAAGCCAAAGGACCGTGGGGTGACATCCATTGGCGACGGCTGTCAGGACCTGCAAATTGACCGGTGCAGCTTCGTATCAAACGAACAATCGGTGGCCGCCACCAGCCGCACAACGATTGCCTTTAACGTCAACGCAAATGACACCAAAATCCGC
>DAOURA010000109.1 GCA_030625325.1 Marinosulfonomonas sp. | reverse complement strand
GTATGGTCATATTTTTCGCAATGCGATGCTGATCGTTATTGCCGGGTTTCCGTCGGTATTTATCGGTGTTTTCTTTGGCGGTTCACTGATTATCGAAACCATCTTTTCGCTGGACGGTCTGGGCCGTCTGGGGTTTGAAGCCGCGGTTGCGCGCGATTACCCGGTGATATTCGGAACCCTGTTTTTCTTTGGGCTGATCGGGCTGTTGATCGGGATATTAAGTGACCTGATGTATGTGTTCGTTGACCCGCGCATTGATTTTGAAGTGCGGGAAACCTGATGGCCCTGTCCCCCCTGAACAAACGCCGCTGGCGGAATTTCAAACGTAATCGGCGGGCGTTCTGGTCACTGATTATATTTTCAGTGTTGTTTGGCCTGTCACTGTTTGCGGAATTTATCGCCAACGACAAACCAATACTGGTCAGCTATCGCGGCGAATTGCGGATGCCGATATTCAGTTTCTACCCGGAAACGGCCTTTGGTGGTGACTTCAAAACAGAAGCCATTTATCGCGATCCAGAGGTCGAATGCCTGATCGTGTCGGGCGGGCTGCAGGCGTGTTGGGATGACCCCGAAGGGGTTATCGTTGATGCGGCCGACGGGCAGGTCAACGGCATCAGCATTGAAAAAGGCTGGACCATCTGGCCACCGATCCGGGCCAGGTTTGACACCATCAGTAACGCGCGCGGCGTTGCCCCGTCGCCCCCCGATGACCAACATCTGCTGGGCACTGACGACACCAAGCGGGACGTGTTGGCACGGGTGATCTATGGCTTTCGCCTTTCAATCCTTTACACCATCATCGTGACGGTCTGTGCGTCAGTTCTGGGGATAATTGCCGGTGCGGTGCAGGGCTATTTCGGCGGCTGGACCGACCTGATTTTTCAGCGGGTGCTGGAAATATGGGGCTCTACCCCGTCGCTTTATATCATCATCATTCTGTTTGCTATTTTAGGGCGCAGTTTCTGGCTTTTGGTGATTATCAGCATTCTGTTTGGCTGGCCTGCGTTAACCGGTCTGGTGCGCGCTGAATTCCTGCGCGCGCGCAATTTTGAATACGTGCGTGCGGCCCGCGCATTGGGGGTGTCAAACCGCACGATCATGTTCCGCCATATGCTGCCCAATGCGATGGTCGCAACCCTGACCATGCTGCCGTTTTTGATTGCCGGTACCATTGGTGCGCTGGCCAGCCTTGATTTTTTGGGGTTTGGCCTGCCGTCCTCGGCCCCGTCACTGGGTGAACTGACGTTGCAGGCAAAACAAAACCTGCAAGCCCCATGGCTGGGGTTCACGGCGTTTTTGACCTATGCGGTCATGCTGTCGTTATTGGTCTTTATCTTCGAAGGGGTGCGTGACGCGTTTGACCCCAGAAAGACCTTTCAATGAGTAATGTTCTTGAGGTGAAGAACCTGAACGTGGCCTTCCGTCAGGACGGCCAGTCGCACCCAGCGGTGCGCAACGTGTCCTTTCACGTGGCCAAGGGGGAAACCGTGGCGCTGGTGGGTGAAAGTGGCTCGGGTAAATCCGTAACAGCCCTGTCCAGCGTGTCACTGCTGCCCGACAGTGCCGAGGTCAGCGGTTCCGTGACCTATCAGGGTGAAGAACTGGTCGGGGCCCCCGGTGCCCGCCTGCGGGCGGTGCGCGGCAATGACATCAGCTTTATCTTTCAGGAACCAATGACGTCGCTTAACCCGCTCCATACCCTTGAAAAACAACTGGCCGAAAGCCTGGCCTTACATCAGGGGGTGGTTGGGGCCGCGGCGCGCGGGCGTGTGCTGGAACTGCTGGAAAAGGTTGGCATTCAGGATCCTGAAACCCGGCTGGGGGCCTATCCGCACCAACTGTCCGGTGGTCAGCGTCAGCGGGTGATGATCGCGATGGCACTGGCCAACGGGCCAGAACTGTTGATTGCGGATGAACCGACAACGGCGCTGGATGTGACCATTCAGGCGCAGATACTTGACCTGCTGGCAGAGCTGAAAAAGTCCGAAGCCATGTCGATGCTGTTCATCACCCATGACCTGACGATTGTGCGAAAAATTGCAGACCGGGTCTGTGTTATGCAAAACGGCGAAATCGTTGAACAGGGGGCGACAGATGACATATTTTCCAACCCCCGCCACGCTTATACGATAAAACTTCTAACGGCCGAAACCGCCGGCACCCCAACCCCGGTGCCAGAGGGTGCGCAAGAAATAGCCAGCACCAAAGACCTGCGGATCTGGTTTCCGATCCAACGGGGGCTTCTGAAACGAACCGTCGGCCACGTAAAGGCGGTAAACGGCGCCAGTTTCAGCGTGCGCGCAGGCGAAACCATTGGCATCGTCGGCGAAAGCGGATCCGGCAAAACAACACTGGCCCTGGCAATGATGCGGCTGATTTCCAGCGATGGGCCGATCATGTTTCTGGGCAAAGATATTCAGGCGCTTAAATCCAAGACCCTGCGCCCCCTGCGCCGGGATATGCAGATCGTGTTTCAGGACCCATATGGTTCACTTTCCCCACGCATGACGGCCGAAGAAGTGATCGCAGAAGGACTGGGCGTGCATGGTATTGCACCGGGCAAAAGCAGCCGCGAAATGGTGCATGAAATGATGGTAGAGGTCGGGCTGGACCCCGAAACCATGCACCGCTACCCGCACGAGTTTTCCGGCGGACAGCGCCAGCGCATCGCAATTGCGCGCGCCATGATCCTGCGTCCCCGTCTGGTGGTGCTGGATGAACCGACGTCAGCACTGGATATGACCGTGCAGGTACAGATCGTGGAGTTGTTGCGCGAGTTACAGCAGAAATATCAGCTGGCCTACCTGTTCATCAGCCACGACCTGAAAGTCGTGCGCGCCCTGGCCCATAAGGTTATTGTGATGAAACAGGGCGATATCGTCGAAGCCGACAGCGCCCAGGCCATTTTTGAAGCCCCAAAATCAGAATACACCAAAACCCTGATGAACGCCGCTTTTGGCATCTAGGGCAGGACCAAAAAAATTGCGCCGCCTTTGGCGTCATTATACCAGCCCTGCGGGCGATTTTCGCTCCGCTCGGGGAGTACTTTTGCAAAGAAAAAACGGCTTCTTTTTCGTTCAAATATCCCCGCCGGAGGCATTAACCCGGCCCAAGGGGGGTGCATTGCATGTCACGTGCGCTCAGGCGGCGGCAGGCCAGTGCGGCCAGATCTTTTGAGAGGCCAACAAAGTTTGCCTCATACCCACGGTTGCTTTTGACGACTTTGCGCAGGGCCTCGTCCAGGGTGCCCAGTTCGCGCAGTGCTGTTTTCAAAAGGACCCGCTCGGCGTCATAGCGGGTGTTGAAGTGGCCGACGTTTATCCCCCAGTGGCGGCCACCGGATGTTGATATGCGGGTGACGACCTCGGGGGCTTGCAATTCCTGGGGCAGGACAATCGGGTTTACAGGTGCCATCGCCAGGACGTCCCCGCCGGTGGGCAGGGATGCGTTGACGACAACGTCATTGCTGGCCTGGGCCTGTGAAACAGCGTTTTGGATATCCTGGGCCATTGCCAGCATGATTTCCTGTGACAGCGCGGGGGCGGCATTGTTCGGGCGCGCAACGGGGCGAATGCTTTTCTTGACTGCGCGTACAAGGCGCAGGGTTTTGCCTGCGGGATGGTTCGTACTATCGGACCCAACATCGGCGTAAACCGGCAGGGCGGGTTTGTTTGTTTTTGCCTGTGACGGTGCGCGCCGAAACCCAAGGTTCAGCAATTCGGCGACTTTGGCGTTGCGTGATGCGGTGGAAACCCCGCCAAAAACGGTTGCGATAATGCGTTCATTGCCCCGGCGCGCCGAGGCGACAAGGTTAAAACCGGCCGCACTGGTATAGCCGGTTTTTATGCCGTCGGCGCCTTTGTAGCTGTTCAAAAACCTGATGTTGGTGTTGGATACCTTGCGCACGCTTGTGTCGGTGGTGCGCCGGGAAAACAGGTTGTAATAATCGGGATAGTCGAAAAACAGGTGGCGCCCCATATTTGTCATGTCGCGCGCGGTGGACATGTGGCCCTTTTCCGTCAGGCCGTGGGCATTTTTGAAACTGGTGCGTGACATGCCAAGGGCGCGCGCTGTGCGGTTCATGCGGCGCGCAAATGCGGCCTCGGACCCGGCGACGGCCTCGCCCAGTGCGGTGGCCGCATCATTTGCGGATTTCACTGCCGCCGCCCGGATAAGATAGCGCAGTTTGATCTTTTGACCGGCCCGCAGCCCCAGTTTTGACGGCGGCTCGCTTGCGGCTTTGCGCGATATTTTTACAACCGTATCCAGTGAAATTTCGCCGTTACGGATGGCTTCAAATGTGACATACAGCGTCATCATTTTGGTCAGGGACGCCGGGTGTAACCGGGTGTCGGCATTGCGTGAATGCAAGACCTCGCCGGTGCGCGCATCAATTACCATTGCAGCATAGGGCGCAGAATGCGCCTGAACCGGTGGCAGTAACGCCAGCACAGTTAATGCCAATAAAAATAGCCCAAAACGGGCAATCTGCCCCAGACGTTTTTCCACGTCGCTCGCCTTTTCTGCCTCACAAGATGTCGGGATCTAACGCCCCTGACTTTCTTTGTTCGCAGACTTTAACACAGGTGGTGGTTTCCGAAAATCCCCTAATTTCAATAACTTTGTGGGTAAAGCTAAGGGCAAATTTCAATATATAGTGGTTTAACCGCCGAGGCCCCCAATATTGTGATATCGCGATAATTGTACGCTTTAGCGCTGAATTCCTGTGATCAAATCAGGCAGTTCCCCCAGACCGGAAACTTCATGATACCGGTCATGGGCCAGGGTTGCGCCGCTCGGCCGCCAGCAGGGCCGCGAATCGTTCCTGTGTGATCCCAAAGAAGCGTTCATTTTGCCAAAGGGTATCGTCTGCATCCAGGTCAATTGTCGTCAGTTTTCGCGCCATATCATTACCTATTCAGTCAAATCCCCAACAGGCCCTTTTCACCCGGCCCTGTGCGCCTATATAGTTGCTTGAAAGCATAACTGGATTTAACCCGGAGCAACCTTTTTGAGTGTGACGAAATTCACCATGTCAGGCAAGAATGAAAGCCCCGATGATGACGTTGGGGTTCTGACCGATACGCGCCCGGCAACCAAGCGCCCGCGCCTGTATAAAGTTCTGCTGTTGAATGATGATTTCACGCCGATGGAATTTGTCGTTCTCTTGCTGGAACGGTTTTTTGGCCTAAGCAGTTCCCAGGCCTTTGAAATTATGCTGACGGTGCACCAAAAGGGTCTGGCCGTTGTTGGTGTGTTTTCCTTTGAAATTGCCGAAACCAAGGTAACGCAGGTCATGGATTTTGCGCAGCGACATCAGCACCCGTTACAGTGCAAGATGGAAAAAGAATAACGCACCGGGGTTCCTAGTATGGCTGTTTCTCGTCTTTCATATGCAATTGAAGCAGGCTCACTGGCCCTGCCGGACATTGGTGATATTGCGGTATTCAGGCCTGCCGCCGGTTGCGATATTTCCGCACTGGACAAGGACAGGGTTGAAATAATTCAAGGTTGTTATCCTGATCATCACTCCTTTCAGGCGCGTGGCTATCGGGTTGCGCTGTCTGCGGGGGCGCAATACGGGGCAGCGGTGGTGTTTTTGCCCCGCTCCAAAGTATTGGCTAAGGTTCTGATCCTGAATGCGCTGGCCGTGACCGGTGGTGGGCCGGTGATTATTGACGGCCAAAAAACCGATGGGGCTGACAGCGTTTTGCGTGATTGTCGCAAGCGCGGGGCGCAAATTGGTGATGTGATATCCAAGGCCCACGGTAAGATTTTTACGATCAGTGGCGGTGATTTTTCCGATTGGAAAGTTGGTGAAAAAACCCTGATCAAAGGCGGTTTTCAGACCTCGGCTGGGGTGTTTTCGATGGATGCGGTTGATAAGGGGTCGGCGGCACTGGTCGCGGCCCTGCCGGGTCAGCTAAAGGGGCGCGTTGCTGATCTGGGGGCCGGGTGGGGATACCTGTCGCACCATGTTTTACAGTGCGAAGGCCTGCGCGAAATCCACCTGATAGAGGCAGAGCATGACGCGCTGAATTGCGCGCGCATAAACATCACCGACCCACGGGCGCAATTCCATTGGGCCGATGCCCTGACCTTTAATGGGGGGGGTGAATTTGATCATGTGGTCTGTAACCCGCCCTTTCACACCGGGCGGGCGGGCGACCCGGCGCTGGGGCGCGGCTTTATCGGGGCGGCGGCAAGCCTTTTGGCCCGTCACGGTATCCTTTGGCTGGTGGCAAATCGTCATTTGCCCTATGAACAGGCCTTGTCGGATGCCTTTCACGAGGTGAAAGAAATCGCCGGCGACGGATCGTTCAAGGTTTTCAGGGCCGCAAAACCGCGGCGCGAAAAACGAAAATAAGACCCCGGATCGTCGGGATAAGGCAGGTAAAATATGTCATTTTCTATCTCTGGAAAAACCGCAATTGTAACCGGTGCCGCCAATGGTATTGGCCTTGCGATTGCGCGCCACTTTCGTGCCCAGGGTGCAAATGTCATGCTGGCCGACATGGATGAAACCGGCCTGACAGAAGAACTGGGCGCTTTGGTCGATGACGACGAAAGCAACGTGCGCGCCTTTAATGGTGATTTGCGAAAGAAACTTAATCAGGCAAACCTGCTGTCGGCCACGATTGATGCGTTTGAACGGGTTGATATTTTGGTGAACGCCTGCCGGCAAGTCATGGCGACAGACCCGCTGGACCTGAATGACAATTCACTGAATGCGCTGCTGAAACAAAACCTGACATCCGGTTACCGGCTAAGTCAGACCATCGCGCGCCGCATGATCAAACAGGCCGAACAGGATGGTCAGGACGAAGGGCAGGTTGGCTCCATCATCAATGTGTCGTCAATTGCGTCTGAACGGGTGCACCCGGATTTGCTGGCCTATTCGGTCAGTACGGCGGCGCAAAATCAAATGACCCGCTCACTGGCGGTGGCACTGGCCCCGCACCGTATTCGGGTGAACGCCGTGGCCTTTGGTTCGGTGATGAGTGAAAGCCTGCGCGCCAGCCTGTCCGGCAATGAAACCGCGCGCGACGACATCATTTCCCACACCCCACTGGGGCGCATCGCCAGCCCGGCAGAACTGGCCGAAACGGTTCAGTTTCTGGCGTCAGAGGCGTCCGGCTTTATGACTGGCGAAATTGTAACGGTGGATGGCGGGCGCACGCTGGTGGATGCGGTGACCACCCCAGCCCATTAATATGCCCGCCTGATCAGACCTCGGGGTGGCGGATTTTACATTCGGCAATCACCGCGTTCGCACGCTGTTGCAGTTGCCGGCGCTTTTTGATCAGGGAATTCAACTTGGCCTGCTCGGCGTCCAGATCAACCGCAACCGGCACATCCCGTGAATAGGCGACCGGTATGGTGCAAAACACGTCTTCGCCGTCGATCTGG
>DAOURA010000028.1 GCA_030625325.1 Marinosulfonomonas sp. | reverse complement strand
GAAAAGGGGGGCCGAGGGCGCAAAAAGGGCGCCCGGTCGGGGCGCCCAGATTTTCAGTTACAACATATTTGCCTTAGCCAAGACCAAGGGCCACAAAACGTGGCTCGCCATCACGGCGAACAAGCAGTAACAGTGATTTGCGGCCCGCGTCCTGGGCATTGGATATGCGGGCTTGCATATCCTTGATGGTCACAACCTTTTGCTGGCCCGCCTCGGTGATCACATCACCGGCGCGCAGGCCCTTTTCAAAGGCCTGACTGTCTTCATCCACGGCCATAACCACCAGCCCGGTGGCAGAGGCCCCAAGACCAAGCTGTTCACGCAATTCATCGGTCATTTCCATAACACTCAGACCCAGCATTTCCTGTTCGGCCGATTTGCTGTCTTCCTCGGCATCTGCAACCGCGGCACTGGCGGCTTCGGCATCTTCGCGCCGCCCAAGGGTGACAAGGATCGTCTGGGTGCCACCATCACGGTGGACCACAACGCGCACAGCTTTGCCAACCGGCGAATAGCCCACGATGCGAACCAGTTCCCGTGTGTCGGTGACATCAAAGCCATCAAAAGACAGGATGACATCGCCCGCTTCAATGCCTGCCTCTTTTGCCGGCCCATCGGGCACATCTGTTATCAGTGCACCAGCGGTTGTTTCCAACCCCATGGCCTCGGCCACGTCATCGGTGACATCCTGAATGCGCACACCCAACCAGCCACGCCGCGTTTCACCAAATTCCTTAAGCTGATCAACCACCCGGCTGACCACGTTTGATGCCATCGAAAACCCAATACCGATCGAACCACCGGTGGGCGACAGGATCGCCGTGTTCACACCGATCACCTGCGCGTCCATGTTAAACAGCGGGCCACCGGAATTACCCCGGTTGATGGCCGCGTCTGTTTGCAGGAAATCATCATAGGTTCCCGACAGTTCGCGGTTGCGCGCAGAAACGATACCAGCAGACACCGAAAATCCCTGACCAAGCGGGTTACCAACGGCCATGACCCAGTCGCCGACACGCATCACATCACTGTCCCCAAAGGGCACAAAAGTCAGCGGCACATCACTTTCCACCTTTAGAACGGCAATATCGGTTTTCGGGTCAGTCCCGACAACCACCGCCGGCAGTTCTACGCCCGAAAAGAATTCGATCAGGATTTCATCAGACCCTTCGATCACATGGTTATTGGTCACAATGTATCCGTCTTCAGAAATCACAAAACCGGAACCAAGCGCCTGACTGCGGCGTGGTCTGTTGCGGTTCTGGTTGGGGTTGGGGCTGCCGTCGCGCCGATCCAGAAAGTCCTGAAAGAAGTCCTGAAACGGTTCGCCATCCGGGCCAACGGGGCCTTGATCCGTTGACGCGGCAATTGTTGTAGATGTTGTGATGTTAACAACGGCGGGGCTAACCTGTTCTGCCAGATCGGCAAAGCTTTCGGGTACACCACGCGCGTATGTTGGCAGAGACTGGGCGATTAGCATGGCCAGCGCGACCACAAGAACCCAAAACCCCTGAACTGCGCCTGTTTGGGTCGCGGTTTGTGTTTTTGCCTGAATATTCACTGCATCCTCCATGTTTTTGATGCGCCGACCTGCATGGGTCAACAATACTGTTATGAGTTACCTGTTTAGATAGGCCCTAATGGCGGCAACGCAAACCCTAAGCGGGTAAATTCAATCGGTTGTGAAAAATTTTTGGGTTTTGTGATCTGTAAAAATCATGTGAACAGACGGGCCAGCCATATCAGGAACACCCCGGTCGCCAGTGCCAGAAGGCCTATCATTCTGCGGGTCTCAGGCGCCATGTTTTTAAGGGCTTCAAGCACCTCTTCCAGACGAAAAGGGGCCAGTGCGAACACCAGCCCCTCTACGCATAATACCAGGCCAACGGCCAGTAAAATTGTGCCTATCACTCTGGTTGAACAGTTTTGAAGTAATCAAAAAACTCACTGTCGGGTGACATCACAAGGGTTGAATTGCTTCCCTTGAGTGAGCGTTCATAGGCGTTGAGCGAACGATAAAAGGCAAAGAATTCTTTGTCGCGGCCAAAGGCCTGGGCAAAGATTGCGTTGCGTTTGGCATCTGCTTCACCGCGAACGATTTCTGAATTCTTCTGTGCCTCGGACACGGTTTCAACCACAGTACGGTCGGCCTGGGCACGTACCCTTTGGGCCGCTTCGTTCCCGCGGGCGATTTCGTCGGCGGCTTCGCGTTCACGTTCGGCGCGCATACGTTCAAACGTTGCCTCAAGGTTTTGTTCCGGCAGGTCGGCGCGTTTGATCCGCACATCCAGAATTTCCACCCCAAGGGTTTCTGCCTGTGTGCGGGCCTGATCACGGATACGGGTCATCAGGGCAACACGGTCAGACGACAGAACCGCACCGGAATCCACGCTACCCAATACTTCACGCAATTCTGCGTTCAGGATACGCTCAAGCCGGGGCATGGCTGTGTCGATGCCACCGGCACCAACCGCACGGCGGAACCGCTTTGGGTCCGCAATACGCCAGCGCGCAAAGGCATCAACCACCAACCGGCGATCATCGGCCGGGGTCACTTCCAGTGGTTGGGTGTCCAGCGGCAGGATGCGGTCGTCGTATTTCACCACTTCCTGAATGAACGGGATTTTGAACGCCAGACCGGGTTCAGTCTTGGTATCAATGACTTCACCAAACTGCAGAACAAGCGCCTTTTCACGTTCGTCGACGATAAAGAAAGACGACATGGCAAGGGCGATCAAAACAGCGATTGCGGGTAGAATTAATGTTGATTTACGCATCTTAATTCCCCTGCGTCGAAGTTGTTTTACGAAGCTCATTCAGCGGCAGATACGGCACGACGCCCTGTCCACCTGCGTCCTGATCGATGATGATCTTTTCGACGCTACCCAAGACACGCTCCATGGTTTCCAGATACAGGCGCTTGCGCGTCACTTCCGGGGCCTTGGCGTATTCGTCATACACGGCAACAAATCGCGATGCTTCACCTTCGGCCTGGTTGATCACTTGCGCGCGATAACCTTCGGCCTGTTCCAACAATTGCGCGGCTGTACCACGGGCTTCGGCCAGCACCTGGTTGGCGTAGGCATCAGCACGTTTTTCCAGCGTATCGCGGGTTTGTTCGGCGGCCTGCACCTGACGGAAGGCATCGATGACTTCGCGTGGTGGATCGGCCTTGTCAAAGTTCACGCGAACAATGTGCACGCCACTTTCATAGCTATCAAGGGTATGTTGAATAAGGTCCTGCAGTTCCTGCGCAATAACGCCGCGATCCCGGTTCAGGATCGGCGCCAACAGGGAACGGGCGATAATTTCACGCATAACCGATTCTGACACCGCACGAATGGTTTCGCGTGGTTCAGCCAGATTAAACAGGAATTTCTGCGGGTCATTGATGTTCCAGATTACCTGAAAATCAATATCAACGATGTTTTCATCCCCGGTCAACATCAGACCTTCGTCTGAGCGGCTGCCACGGCCAACGCCGATGTCTTCTTTGTGTTCAAGGGTAACAGGCAGAATTTCACGGGTGACAACAGGCCACGGTGCAAAATTCAGGCCCTCAGTTCCGGTTGACGAATATTTGCCAAACAACAGTTCAACTGACTGTTCTGATGTATCAACCCGGTAAAAGGATGCAAACAGCCACAGCACCAACAACGCCATAATCCCCAGCCCAAACGTGGCCCGGGTAAATTTTGGTCCGCCGGGATCACCGCCCTGACCTTTGTCGTTTCCGCCGCCGCCCATAAGGACGCGCAGTTGTTCCTGACCTTTTCTCACGATCTGGTCGATATCCGGGATTTGCGGATCATTTGGGCGTTGCCCACCACCGCGATTATCATCGTCGTCGCCCCCGTTGCCGCGGTTTCCGCCACCGCCGCCCCACGGGCCGCCATTGTTATTGGCCATATTAAGTCTTTCCTCTCACTCTCAGAACTTCTTAGTACCTGTACATTCGCGACTGAAAAATCAAGCCGTTCGTACCGGTGTTTTCATTAACACGATTTCTTCGGACATTGTTGGATGAACTGCAACGGTTCGATCAAAGTCTTCTTTGGTCGCCCCCATCTTAATTGCAACACCGACCATCTGGATCATTTCACCAGCGCCGGGCGATATAATATGACACCCAATAACCTTGCGCGAATTGGCGCAGACGATCAGTTTGAACAAAACCCGTTCATTCTTATCAATAAAGGCATTTTGCATCGGGCGAAAGGCGGCTGAATAAACTTCTATCGGGCGTTCATCACGGGCCTGTTCTTCGGTCAGGCCAACGCTGGCGTATTCCGGTTGGGTGAATACGGCCGAGGCCACCAGTTCGTGGTCGGGCTTGGTTGGGGTGTCGTTAAACACGGTTTGCACAAACGCCGCCGCTTCGCGGATCGCCACAGGCGTCAGGTTGATACGGTCTGTCACATCCCCCACGGCATAAATCGATGGCACTGAGGTTTGCGAATATTCATCCACCTCTACCTGACCCCAACGGCCCAGTTTAACGCCGGCCTTTTCCAGACCAAGGCCACCACTGTTGGGCTTGCGCCCAGTGGCATAGACCACGGCATCAAACGTGGCCTCGGCCCCGTCGGTGGATTTCACCCAGATGCCATCGTCACGTTTTTCCATGCGCTCAACATCGGTGCCAACATGCAAATTAATGCCGCGCCCCTGAATAAGTTCCGCGATATGGCCGCGTGCTTCGTCATCAAAACCACGCAAGATTTGCGCACCACGGTAATACTGGGATGTGTCCACCCCCAGACCATTCAAAATACAGGCGAATTCACAGGCGATATAACCACCCCCCACAATCAGCACCCGCTTTGGCAGGGTTTCCATCAGGAAAACTTCGTTCGACGTCCATGCCAGTTCATGCCCCGGAACATCGGGCACAAAAGGCGTGCCCCCCGTGGCCACCAGAATGTGCTTGGCCGTAAACGTGCGCCCATCGGCCAGCTTTACCGTATTGGCGTCCTGCAAAACTGCGCGCTGGTCAAATATTTCCACCCCCGGACGGCCCAGATTGGTACGGTAAATATTTTCCAGCCGATCCAGTTCTTTATGCAGGTTGGTGCGAAATTTCGGCCAGTCAAAATCACCGATCTGCACATCCCAGCCATAGGCCCGTGCCTCGGCTGCCGCACTGGAATAACCAGATGCAAACACCATCAGTTTTTTGGGAACACAGCCACGAATAACACAGGTGCCCCCCATGCGGTATTCTTCGGCCAGCGCCACCTTGGCACCGGTTTCCGCCGCAACCCGACCGGCGCGCACGCCACCCGAACCGCCGCCGATTACAAACAGATCATAGTCAAAGGCCATGAACGCCCCTTTTCGAATTACTGGCCCGGAAAATATACCCCGGACTATATTATAGTATTATAGTCATTAGCCTATTCAGGACGGGTCTGTTGATCAGACAGGTTCAAAACCTTAACCGCACCATCCCCGTGGCCAATCACAACCGTGTCACATATATCAATGAACAGACCATTTTCCACCACGCCGGGAATTTGGTTCAGAACCATCGACAACTGGCGCGGGTTTTCAATGGATTTCAATTGCAGGTCTAAAATATGATTGCCTTCATCGGTGACAAACGGGGCGTCGCCATTCATCCGCAGCATTGATGAATGTCCCGGTGTCGACAGGCCGATCAGCATTTCTTCGACCAGAACCTTTGTGGCCTGCCAGCCAAACCCGATTACCTCAAGCGGCAGGGGAAAGGCGCCCAGTGTATCAACCCGCTTGGATGCATCCGTAATCACCACCAGTTTATCACTGGCCATTGCCACGATCTTTTCCTGCAGATGCGCCCCGCCGCCGCCCTTAATCAAGTTCAGTTGCGGGTCAAATTCGTCAGCCCCATCAATGGTCATATCCAGCCAGCGGGCTTCGTCAAGCGTGACAACCCTGATCCCGACCTCACGCGCCAGTTCGGCCGTGCGGCTGGATGTTGGCACCCCAACGATGCGCAGTCCCTCATTGGCGACCCGTTCGCCCAGACATTTCACCAGCCACGCGGCCGTGGACCCGGTGCCAAGGCCAACCTTCATGCCGTCTTCTACCATTTCACTGGCACGCTTGGCGGCAACATATTTTGCGGTATCGATCGGGGACAGGTTTTCGGTCATTGGCGCGACTCCGTTTGTTGGGGCCTTATAGGAAAGTTGGCCGCGCGGTGCGAGGGCGAATTATCAGCCATTACCACCCCAGACAGTAAACATATCGCAACAACCCCCTAACCTGTCGCAATTGGCGTTGAACAACGGCGCGCCCCGGCGCAAACAGGCGCGAAGATAACGGAGGGCGCGGATGTTCCTGTCAGTATTTGAAATGTTCAAGGTCGGCATTGGCCCATCATCGTCCCACACCATGGGGCCGATGGTGGCGGCTGGGCGGTTTCTGGACAGGCTGCGCGCCTCACCCTTTACGGCCAGCGGGCTAAGGGCGTCATTGCATGGCTCGCTTGCCTTTACCGGGGTCGGGCACGCCACCGACCGTGCGACAATCCTTGGGCTGGCCGGGTTTACCCCGCATGATTACGACCGTGAAGTCGCAGATCAGGCACTAACTGATATCCGACTATCAAAACAGGTTTCCCCCGATCACCTTGCCCCTATGGCGTTTGATCCGGCGCGCGACATTACGTTTGACTATGGCGCCGCCCTGCCGGGGCACGCCAACGGCATGGTTCTGATGGCCACCGACAGCCAGGGCGATGTCATCCTGCAAGAAACATATTATTCTGTTGGCGGTGGCTTTGTGATGACAGCCGGCGAACTGGCCGCCGGGAAAAATACTGACGAAGGTGCCCCTGTGCCCCACCCGTTTCACAGTGCGCGCGAAATGCTGATCATGTGCAATAACACCGGAAAATCAATTGCCGAACTAAAACGGTCAAACGAGCTGTCGCGCATTGACGCATCAAGCCTTGATCAGGGGTTGATCAGGCTGTGGGATGTGATGGATGCCTGCATTGAACGGGGCTTGAATAGTGCGGGCACCCTGCCCGGCGGGTTAAAGGTGCGCCGACGCGCCAAACCAATTTACGACGCCCTGCTGGCAGAACGCGGTATGAACCAAAGCGCCCCCCACACCATAAATGACTGGATGGGTACCTATGCCATGGCCGTGAACGAAGAAAACGCCGCCGGTGGTCAGGTCGTCACCGCCCCGACAAACGGTGCCGCCGGGGTGATCCCGGCCACGATCCGATATTGGCTGGACCATGTACCGGGCGCATCCCAGAACCGCGTGGCTGATTTTTTGCTGACGGCCGCCGCCATCGGCGGGCTGGTCAAACATAATGCATCAATTTCAGGTGCCGAATGCGGCTGTCAGGCAGAGGTTGGATCAGCGTCCGCCATGGCCGCCGCCGGGCTGGCGGCGGTGCTGGGCGCCAGCCCCGAACAGGTGGAAAATGCCGCCGAGATCGCACTGGAACACCACCTTGGCATGACCTGCGATCCGGTCGGCGGGCTGGTGCAGGTGCCTTGTATTGAACGCAACGCCCTTGGCACGATAAAAGCCGTTTCCGCCGCCTCACTGGCGATGCGTGGTGACGGGCAACATCTGGTTCAACTGGACGCCGCTATTGAGACCATGCGCCAAACCGGTCTGGACATGGGCACAAACTATAAAGAAACCTCGCTTGGCGGGCTGGCCGTGAACGTCCCGAACTGCTGATCCGGGCTTCTTTTTCGCTAAATATCCCCGCCGGAGGCATCCGCCCCCAAAGGGAAACGCCCCCCCGTGGATCAATGGTGGCTTTCATTGCAACCCTACCCAAGCGGACCTATCGTGCCCCATGACCACGGACCGCCCCCTTTTAGGCATTTCCCTGATGCTTGGTTTTTGCGTGCTTGCGCCCCTTGGGGATGCGATCGCAAAACTTCTGGGGGAAACCATTTCAATCGGAATGCTGCTGGGCGTGCGCTTTTCATTGCAGGTGCTCTTACTTGCCCCTTTGGTACTGTTTGCCCCCCAGTCCCTGCGAATGACGAGGCCGATCTTTAAGCTGACGGTGATCCGCACGGTTTTGCATATTCTGGGCATTGGGGCGATGTTCCTTAGCCTGCGGTTTCTGCCACTGGCCGATGCTGTGGCCATTGCCTTTGTGATGCCTTTCATCATGCTGATACTCGGCAAAACCGTTCTGAACGAAACTGTGGGCGCGCACCGGATGGTGGCCTGCGGGGTCGGTTTCATCGGCACCCTGCTGGTGATCCAACCCAATTTCGCAAATGTGGGCGCGCCGGCATTGTTGCCCCTGTTCGTGGCGGTGGATTTCGCACTGTTCATGCTGGTCACGCGCAAAATCGCCAAACAGGTCGACCCGGTTTCCCTGCAATTTGTCAGCGGCATCATTGCCGTTACATTTCTGCTACCGCTGTTGATCCTTGCCCCGGACGACTGGGCCGCGACCCATACCTATTGGCCGCCCACAACTGATATCGCACTATTATTCCTGCTGGGTGCACTTGGGACCATGGCGCACCTGCTCATGACATGGTCACTGCGGTTTGCCCCGTCGGCCACATTGGCCCCCATGCAATATTTGGAAATACCGGTGGCCACACTGGTTGGCTGGGCGATATTCCATGACCTTCCAAATGGGCTGGCCGCCCTTGGTATCGCAATCACAATTGGCGCGGGGCTTTACGTTATCCGGCGCGAACAGATTATCGCGCGCACAGCGCCTTAACCACACTGTCCAATGCATTCAGCGGCAAAATAACCAGCATCCCCGGCCCAGCCATGTTCAACCGCACGCGCCCCTGCACCACCCGGTTTGATGTACCAACCTGTGAACCGGGCGCAAAGTTTACCCCCCCAATCGGCCATTTCAGCCCTTCGGACACCCCTGACACCGGCAACATCGGAAATAGTGACAGGCGCGAATCAGGCTTCAAATCAAGTTCAAGCACACCATTCAGATGAAAAATCAGGTCATGGGAGCCAAGCAAAACACATGGCGATTGGCTATACCCCACCAGTGAACTAAGCGCCGCCAGCTGATGATCCAGCCGCCGCCCCAGGAACCCAACCCCCAGAATAAGCGGTGCAAGTATATTTCTAAGGCATTTATCGAAATCTGTACTGTTCTGCTCAGATAGCCGATATTGCCGCTCCTCTGGAATTTGTTTCAAAGCTGCCTTATTTATGGAATCAAAGTCGCCGATCACTTTTTTAGGGGCCATGCCATAATTTAGCACCATTTCGGCCCCACCATCAGCGGCAACCAAATAGGGGGCGATCGCCAGCGCAGCATCCAAAAGGTCCTTGCTGGCCTCACCCCCACCAACCAGAGTTACGATTTCGGATGTCCTTAAGATGATATCAACCATGCCACATTTGCCGTCTGATTTGGAAATTATCCATATTCTGACCCCAAAAAGATCACGTACTTTGCCCAAGTCCGTTCCTATTTTCGAACCATTAAATAGTAAATATATCCTTGCTAGACCAAGGAAGAAAGTGGAAGAGTTATGACGGATCCAAGTAAAATTCTGACCGTATCATACGGTACATTTTCCTGCACATTGGAAGGATTTGATGATCCTTTTTCAGCGATGCGCGGTATTGCTGAATATTTCCGCGATCTGGCTGCAGATGACAGGTATTTTGGCGCTGAGCCCGCGACACCAGACGCAGAATTGCTGCATCAGATCGCCGAGCGTGAAGCTTCGAACCGTGTCGAAGCACAGCTTGGTGATAATTCTGTCGTTCTTCGTCAACTGGACGGCAGCCCTGAAAAACAGGCCCCTGCGCCCCATACGGAACAAGCCCCGGCACCCCAGGCGGCACCTATTGCCCCGGCCATAGCGGCAAGCGACCCGCCGGAAACAGCCGCTGATCCAGTGGACCTGTCGCCCATCAATGAAACGCCAAAAATCAAAACCGAAAGCGTTGCCGAAAAACTGGCACGTATTAGGGCGGTCGTTTCAGATGAACAGAAGCAAGAAGAAACAAGGGCTTTGCAGGAAGACGAGCTGTTGAAGGAACCTTTCACTTCGGCCCCGATTTCATCAGTTTTTAGCCCTGATCAGGAAATCGAAGAGGCCGAGCTTTCACAGCAGGAAGAACAGCAGTTTACGACCCCTGAATCACCCGATGATAATGGGTATGGGGTGCAAGAGGACGCAACTGAAGAGAAAATCAGCGAAGCTCACTCCACCGAAGAAACCGCATTTGACAGTGCCGGTGACACCGCGCAGGAATACGAACCTGAGGCTGTTGAAGACGATGGGGGCAGCGAATGGCAAGCCCAGGGCGATAGCGCCGAACACGACGAAGACATCGCCCAAGAGGACGAAGTCAAAGAACGCTATACGCCTGCGCAGGGATATCCCGTTGAACAGAAATTTGACGCCGAACCTGAAGATCAACCAGAAGAAGGCGAAAGTTCTGGTAACGGTCAGGATGCCTTTTTTGCAAGCACAGCCACAGGGCCTAACGATCAGGCCTATGATGATGTTGCCGAGAATGATGCCGGTTATGAAGAAGAAGGTATCGATGACGATCAACTGAGCAACTTTGACGACGGCGACAACGACGACGCATTCACCGACCCCGATGCCCCGGCAATTGCCCGCGTTGTAAAAATGCGCCGCTCAGACTTTGAAGCGGCCATGGAAACAGGCGAATTCGAAGAAGTCAGTGATGACGATTACGAATACGACGATGAAGTTGAGGAAGAAGTTGAAAAGGTTTCCACCCTTTCAGCTGAGGACGAAGCCGAACTGATGGCAAACCTTAGTGAGCTTCAGCGCCGGGCCGATGCCGAAAAGCGCGCCGAAAAAGAGGGCCGCGCCCTTATGGAAAATCAAGACATCGAATCAGATGTCAAATCCGTGTCACGCATCCTGGATGTGACCAATACGGAACTACAAGAAACCGAAGGCACGCGCCGCCGGTCCGCTATTGCCCACCTTAAGGCCGCAGTTGCCGCCACCCGCGCTGATAAAAATATCTCCCAGCAGCGTGACGACGATGATGCAAACATTCTAAGCCGCTATCGCGCCGATCTGGCCAATGTTGTTCGCCCAAACCGTTCACCCAAAACCGAGCATCATTCAGAAAGGCCAAGTTCACCTTTGGTTTTGGTATCAGAACAACGCATTAGCGAATCCGTGACCCAAAGCAGCGAAGAAGGCCCCATTATTCATCCGCACCGTGTGACATCGGGCAATCTGGCCCTTGAAGACGATGAAATGATCCTTGAACAGGGTGCCACTGACGACAATATCTTTCGCCCGGAACATTCCTTTGCTGAATTTGTCGCTGGAATGGGTGCCCAGGAATTGCCGGACCTACTGGAAGCTGCGGCCGCCTATTTTTCCTTTGTGGAAGGCAACACCTATTTTTCACGCCCGCAAATCATGCAGGCAGTTGCAGATCTGGACGAAGATCAGGAATACACACGTGAAGAAAGCCTGCGCTCATTTGGTTTGTTGCTGCGCCGTGGCAAGATCAAAAAAATCAGACGTGGCCAGTTTTCAATTGCTGACACCACACGCTTTAACCCGCAGATACGGGCCGTTGGCGAATAACGTCAGGTCTTCATTGGTATAATCAGGTAGGGGGGCTTTGGTCCCCCTATTTTTGTTCGTTGTCCGCATCCGGGTCGGCCTGCCCGATGCCTTTGAATACTGATTTAAACGGCAATATCCAAACCACCCCCAGCCCGACATAAACAATCAGTTCAATCAAAAAACTGGGCCTTGGCAGAAGGTTCACGATGCTGACTGCTGCAATGATGTAAATCGGCAGCCCGACAACCAGGATGACCACGGACCAGCGGCGGCGTTGTTTGTACGACAGCGCCATCAGTCAGCAAACGGATCAGTGACAAGGATCGTATCTTCGCGTTCCGGCGATGTGGACACCAATGCCGCAGGGCAATTGATCAGTTCCTCAACCCGGCGCACATATTTGATCGCATTGGCGGGTAAGTCGGCCCAACTGCGCGCGCCTTCGGTGCTTTCGGACCAGCCGGGCATGGTTTCATAAACCGGCTTACAGCGCGCCTGATGGTCGGCGGCTGTGGGCAAATGGTCAATCCGCTTTCCATCCAGTTCATAGGCCACACAGATTTTCAGTTCTTCAAATCCGTCCAGAACATCCAGTTTTGTCAGGGCAATGCCGTTCACCCCGGATGTGGCGCAGGTCTGTCGCACCAGCACCGCGTCGAACCAACCACAACGCCGTTTGCGCCCGGTTACAGTGCCAAATTCATGGCCCCGTTCGCCAAGGCGCTGGCCGTCTGCATCGTCCAGTTCGGCCGTGAACGGGCCTTCGCCAACGCGGGTGGTGTAGGCTTTGACAATACCAAGTACGAAATCAATCGCCCCCGGCCCAAGGCCTGACCCGGTCGCCGCCTGCCCGGCGATCACATTTGATGATGTCACAAAGGGATAGGTGCCAAAGTCAATATCCAGCAATGCCCCCTGCGCGCCTTCGAACAAAATCCGTTTCCCGGCTTTGCGCTTTTCGTTCAGTACTTTCCACACCGGCGCTGCGTAAGGCAGGACAGATGGGGCAATTTCCTTCAGGCGGGCCACAAGGGCATCACGGTCAATTGGTTCCAGGCCCAGCCCGCGACGCAGCGCGTCATGGTGGACCAGCGCGCGATCAACCCGCAATTCAAGCGTCGCATCATCCGCCAGATCGGCCACACGAATGGCGCGCCGGCCAACTTTGTCTTCATAGGCCGGGCCAATGCCACGGCCCGTGGTGCCTATTTTTGCAACCGAATTTTGGTTTTCGCGGGCGCGATCCAATTCGCCATGGATCGGCAGGATCAGCGGTGCATTTTCGGCAATCATCAGGTTTTCTGGCGATATTTCAACGCCTTGTCCGCGCAATTTGGCAATTTCTTCCATCAGGTGCCAGGGGTCAAGAACCACACCATTGCCAATCACTGACAGTTTGCCACCGCGCACAATGCCCGACGGCAACAGCGATAGTTTGTAAACCTCACCGTCAATTACCAGTGTGTGGCCGGCGTTATGCCCGCCCTGAAAGCGCACGATCACATCGGCGCGTTCCGACAGCCAGTCAACCAGCTTGCCTTTTCCTTCGTCGCCCCACTGGGCACCCACGACAACAACGTTTGCCATATTCTTCCTTTTGCGATGCAAAACCCGGATTAATATAGCCCTACCAGCCGCCGCGCGAAACCTCTATTTCGCCGCAGCAGCGAAGGGCAGGCGCATTTACAGACCTTGCAGGCCTTCAGATCAAACAGCCATAGCCCTGTCGCCCATAATCACCGATAGCTTACCACGAACCAAAACCATGAATATTTGCCCCCTTAGGGGTTGCGGCGTTTGATCCAAAGTTCTAGATACGGCACGTTCTAATTATATGGGCCAAAGATGGAAAACATCGTTCTAATGATCCACCTGATTCTTGCGCTTTGCCTGATTGGCATCGTGCTGTTGCAGCGCTCTGAAGGGGGCGGTCTGGGCATGGGCGGTGGCGCCGGGGGCGGCGCAGTTTCGTCCCGTGGCCTTGCAACGGCCCTGGGTAAGCTAACGTGGTTTTTCGCGATTGCCTTTATTACCACATCGATCGCGCTGACCGTTATTTCCGCCAAGAATTCGGCGAATAGTTCAGTTGTTGACCGTCTTGGAATTGCGCAGCCCACAGTTGAAACACCGATCACACCAGCCGGCGACGACCTGTTGCCACCGGGTGGCGCAACTGAACAACCAGCACAGCCGCGCGCGAACTAAACCACTACGGGTTGTTTGTTTCAGGTTTTATAGCGCAGGATGTTGCGGTCCTGTTGCGCATCATTTGCGAATCTGTTACACGTCAAATCCCGTGATGATGTGGTTTTTTGAACTGTTTCGCACACCGAATTAGGTATATTTCACGGGGGAAATCCACCGCATGACTCGTTATATTTTTATCACCGGTGGTGTTGTTTCTTCGCTTGGCAAGGGGCTGACATCGGCCGCACTTGGGGCACTGTTGCAGGCGCGCGGCTATTCGGTGCGACTGCGCAAGCTGGACCCATACTTAAACGTTGACCCCGGCACGATGAGTCCCTTTGAACACGGTGAAGTGTTTGTGACCGATGACGGCGCAGAAACCGACCTGGACCTGGGACATTACGAACGTTTCACCGGTGTGGCCGCGCGCAACACAGATTCGGTCAGTTCCGGGCGGATCTATTCCACCGTGCTGGAAAAGGAACGCCGGGGCGATTATCTGGGTAAAACCATTCAGGTCATTCCCCACGTTACAAATGAGATCAAGGATTTTCTATCCATCGGCGAAGATGAAGTTGATTTCATGTTGTGTGAAATCGGCGGCACAGTTGGCGACATCGAAGCCCTGCCCTTTTTCGAAGCCATCCGCCAGTTTTCACAGGAAAAACCACGTGGTCAGTGTGTTTTTATGCACCTGACGCTGCTGCCATTTCTGGCCGCTGCGGGTGAATTGAAAACAAAACCAACGCAGCACTCGGTTAAAGAGCTGCGTTCAATCGGTATTGCGCCCGACATTCTGGTTTGCCGCTCAGAACATAAAATCCCTGAAAAAGAACGGGCCAAGATCGCATTGTTCTGCAACGTCCGGCTGGACGATGTTATCCCGGCATATGACCTGAAATCAATTTATGAGGCACCGATCGCCTATCACAACGTCGGGCTGGACCGTGCGGTTCTGGCCGCAGTTGGGATCACTGATGCACCCGAACCCGACCTGACGCGCTGGATTGATGTGGAAGACCGCATTCACAACGCCGAAGGTCAGGTGCGCGTGGCAATTGTTGGTAAATATACCCAGTTGGAAGACGCCTATAAATCGATCAAAGAGGCCCTGACCCACGGCGGCATGGCCAACCGCGTCAAGGTCAAGGTTGAATGGGTCGATGCGGAAATCTTTGAAAACGATGACCCGTCCCCATATCTGGAAGGCTACGATGCGATCCTTGTACCGGGTGGATTTGGCGAGCGCGGCACCGAAGGCAAAATAAAGGCCGCACAGTTTGCCCGTGAACGGGGTGTTCCCTATTTGGGTATCTGTCTGGGGATGCAAATGGCCGTGATCGAAGCCGCGCGAAATCTGGCCGGAATGAAAGATGCCGGTTCCGAAGAATTTGACCACGAATCCGGGGAAAAGCGTTTTACGCCAGTTGTTTACCACCTGAAAGAATGGGTTCAGGGCAACCATAAGGTTAGCCGCAAGGTTGGGGACGACAAGGGCGGAACCATGCGTCTGGGGGCCTATTCGGCATCACTGAACGAAGGCTCGCGCGTTGCCGAAATTTACGGCACAACCCAGATCGAAGAACGCCACCGGCATCGCTATGAGGTGGACACAAAATACCGCGAAAAGCTGGAAGAACAGGGATTGGTTTTTTCTGGCATGTCGCCCGACGGGCGCCTGCCGGAAATTGTGGAATGCAAGGATCACCCCTGGTTCATAGGGGTTCAGTTTCACCCTGAGCTAAAGTCCAAGCCGTTTGAACCGCACCCCCTGTTCAAGGACTTTGTGCGCGCAGCCAAGGACGTGTCACGACTGGTTTAAGTCGGAATGCCTTCGGCGAGGATATTTTTACGAAAAAGAAACCCGTTGGCATAAAGTTTAAGCGCGGACCTTTCCCAAGGGTCAGGGGTGGCTTATATGTGCGGGATGTTTGCAAATTTCTTAAAACGCCTGACCCAGTCCGACCCGGCACCACTGCCGGATTCTGATGCAAGGCTTGCGCTTACGGCCCTGTTGGTTCGGATCGCAAAAACCGATGGCGACTATGCCGCCAGCGAAATCGCCCATATTGAACGCATCATCACCACCCGATACGGGTTGTCGGACGATGACACCGCTGCCTTGCGTGCTGAGGCGGAAATTCTGGAAACCGAAGCCCCGGATACGGTGCGTTTTACCCGCGCCATAAAAGATGCGGTTCCTTATGTTGATCGCGAAGCCGTGGTCGAATCCCTGTGGGAAGTGGTGCTGGCAGATGGTGTGCGCGACCATGAAGAGGACGCACTGCTGCGTTTGGTGGCCGATCTTTTGGGTGTCAATGACCGCAACAGTAATTTGGCGCGACGCCGGGTACAGGACCGCCAAGGGTGATTGCATCCCTGGGCATGTATGATTGCCCGGAAGTTACGCCCGCAAATAACGCGTTATGGCGCGCGATACGGGGTGAACTGGGCTATGGCCCGCAAGGCCTTGATCACGCAACGCCACCCTGGGACGTCTGGCAAAGCCCGGAACTGTTGCTGGCACAGACCTGCGGCATGCCCTATCGCACCCGCCTGCACGGGTTGGTACAGCTTGTTGGCACGCCGGATTATGGCCTGCCGAATGTGAAGCCGGGTTATTATTATTCAGTTTTTGTGGTGCGCGCCGGTGATTTGGGTGATGTCTCAGACTATTTTGACCGCCGGTTTGCTTATAATGACGCCATATCGCAATCTGGCTGGGCTGCACCACAGATCCACGCGGCCCTGTCGGGGGCTGTTTTTCAAAAATTGCTGCACAGCGGCAGCCACCTGAACAGTGCCAAAGCAGTGGCAAACGGTGACGCAGACATTGCGGCAATCGATGCCGTTAGCTGGCGCCTGATCCGGCAATTCAACGATTTCGCCAACGGATTGGTTACCATAGGTCGCACAGCGCCCACACCGGGCCTGCCCCTGATCACGTCCAATAACCGCGATGCACAAGAATTATTTGAAGCGGTGCGGTGCGCGCTTGCAGGGCTGAAACCGGGGCACCGTCAACTGCTGGGTATGAAAGACGTGATTTTGATTGCACCGCAGGACTATCTTAATGTTCCGACGCCCCCCCGGGCCATGACAGACCAGAACCAATAGAAACGCTGAAGCTATCATTGTGCCCGGACAAGAAAGAATTGGGCGTTGCAATTGTTAGGAAATTCGGCGCAACTGTAGCACCTTTAATAAAGATTGCTGCCTGCCTGTGATTGAACCATCAACGCCCGTAATTGAAATTCGTGATCTGCATAAATCCTTTGGTGCGCTTGAGGTGCTAAAAGGTGTGGATTTGGTCGCGCATAAGGGCCATGTGGTTTCCCTGATCGGGTCATCCGGGTCTGGAAAATCAACGCTTTTACGATGTGCCAACCTGTTGGAAGACAGCCAGCAGGGTGAAATTTTATTTGAAGGCGAACCGATTACGTGGCGCGGCAATGGCCATGCCCGCCATCCGGCGGACAAGGCACAGGTCACCCGTATCCGCACCAACCTGTCAATGGTTTTTCAACAGTTCAATCTGTGGTCGCACATGTCAATTCTGCAAAATGTGATGGAAGCACCAGTAACGGTGTTGGGCCGCGACAAGGACGAAGCAGAAGAAGCCGCACGTGGATATCTGGCCAAGGTCGGCATCGCAGATAAGGCTGATGCATACCCTGCACAATTGTCGGGCGGCCAACAACAGCGGGCGGCCATTGCACGCGCCCTGTGTATGGAACCCAAGGCACTGTTGTTTGATGAACCCACTTCGGCCCTTGACCCCGAACTGGAACAGGAAGTCATCAAAGTTATCAAAGATCTTGCCGCCGAGGGGCGCACAATGATCATCGTCACCCACGATATGCGCCTTGCAGGCGACGTGGCGGATCACGTAATATTTCTTCATCAGGGAAAAATCGAAGAACAGGGGCCACCCGGCACCTTTTTTGCGACCCCAAAGACCGACCGGCTGCGCCAATTCCTTAGCGCAACGGTTCCCACCTAATATAATTATAACCAAAGGAGAAAAGACATGAAAAAACTAATTCTAAGCGCGGCAGTATTGGCCGTGACAGCAGGTTTCGCAATGGCGCAGGATGTCGTGCGCATGGGCACCGAAGGTGCTTACGCTCCGTATAATTTTATCAATGATGACGGTAATGTTGACGGCTTCGAAATTGAGCTGGGCAATGAACTGTGCGCACGTGCGGGGCTGACCTGTGTGTGGGTTATCAATGATTGGGACAGCATCATTCCGAACCTTGTATCAGGTAACTACGACACCATTATCGCCGGCATGTCGATCACGGATGAACGCGATGAAGTCATCGATTTCACCCAAAACTATATGCTGCCAGCCGCATCGGCCTATGTTGCGGCCAGCGACGGTGCCGATCTGATGGGTGGTGTTGTTTCCGCCCAAACCGCAACCATTCAGGCCGGTTATATTGCCGCCAGTGGCGCAACATTGGTTGAATTTGCAACGCCGGATGAAACCATTGCCGCCGTGAAAAACGGTGAAGCAGACGCAGTGTTTGCCGATCTGGATTATCTAGCCCCTATCGTGGCTGAATCCGGTGGCGCGCTGATGTTTGTTGGCGACGAAGTATCCCTTGGCGGCGGTGTTGGCATGGGCCTGCGTGAAAGCGACGGAGAGCTGAAAGCAAAGTTCAACACAGCCATCGACAGTGTCAAAGCTGACGGCACGCTGAACACACTGCTTGTCAAATGGTTCGGCGACGACATCGCGACCTATTAAACTTTTGCGGCGGGGCCTTTTGCGGCCCCGCCCTCGCAATTAATGTTTTCCTATTGTTCTGACCCCTCCAGCCTGCAAGGCATAAGCTGGCTTGCCTGTTACCTTACAACGGGCAAGCATATGTTGTTCTATGGCTCATTTGGCACCGTGATTGCGCTGTTGCTGGTCACTGCCCCGGTTGCACTTTTATTCGGGTTTGGCGGCGCCACGGCGGCACGATCCCACATTGCGCCCCTGCGCTGGTTTGGCAAAAGCTACACCGCCATCGCGCGCGGCATTCCTGACATTGCGTTTTTCCTGTTCTTTGTGATTGCCCTTGATCAGGCATTTGAGTGGATGCGTCACAAAGTGAAATGCCCGGACTGGGAAGAGCCGGTACGACAGGGCAGTGATTTTGTGGTATGCAAAATTGCCAAACTGCCCCTGTCCAGCTCGGCCCAATGGGTGCACGAAGCATATGGGTTTTCGCTGGCAGTGCTGACCTTTTCGATTGTGTTCGGGGCGTTTGCCGCGATCGTGCTTTACGGGGCCATGCAGGCCGTGCCGCGCGCCCAGGTCGAAACCGCCGAAAGCTATGGCATGACCCGGCGTCAGGTTTTCTGGCGAATAATCGTGCCACAAATGTGGATATTTGCCCTGCCGGGCCTGTCCAACCTTTGGATGATTTTGATCAAGGCCACACCGCTTTTATTTCTGTTGGGCGTAGAAGACATCGTTTATTGGGCCCGTGAACTGGGCGGGTTAAAGACGTCAATCTATTCCTACCCCCACGCGGACTGGCGG
>DAOURA010000133.1 GCA_030625325.1 Marinosulfonomonas sp. | reverse complement strand
GGGCGTTATCCGGGTTTGGACTTTTTGATAACAACCCGGTGGAACTTTTGAATAATGGGCGTTTTGCCCGTGCCCCGCACGGGCAGCGCCCGATCCGCCCCCACGGGCGGGCGCTTCTCGCCCACCCCGAGTCTGAGGGTTACGGCTTATTTGCTTCAGAGAATATTGATAACTACGATTAGCGTGCACACAATGTGCGCGAAGCCACATAAAAATATGGTAAATGGCAATAACATCTCAATTTGAGAGAGGCCGAATTTCCGAAGGTTTCTAATTTTGTAGTAATTCCATTCAAGTTCAAATGGTTTGATTTCAAACGATTTCTCTAATTCTGCAATTACCTGAAACTTTGCCTTTGCGAGTTCTCGAAATTGCCTAATCGTTAAAAACCAAATTAGAGATACAAATGTGATAGGCAGGGAAAGAAAAATCATTTGTATGCCTTGGTTCGATCCTGCCAATGCGATACCGGCAGAAACTATAGTTATGTAAACCGCAGACGCATTTTGTCTTCTCTGCTCGTTGGCAGTTATGGTTGCGACGTACGTCGAATAAATTTCTAGATTCGATTTTCCGCTTATCATGACTGAAAGAGTTTCCAAATTTTACCGACAACGGGCTCTTCGTTCCAACCTACTGTATCGGCGGCATTTTCCAGAACAACTGATGATTTTTTTTCTTGCTTCCACGGGTTGACTGCAAGTATCGGCTTTTTATGGTGATTGGCGCCGTCAATTTCTTTTCTAATCCACTTGCTGTATTGGGAATACATACCTGTAGGTATTACAATTACATGCGAACGTGCAATTTTATCATAAATTGCCGCTTTCAGTTGTGCGTCATTCGCAGCGTTGTGGATTGGGTCATTTTTGGGAACGGAAAAGTCGCGGAAATCCAGCGATGCTTGTCCACTAGACCATTTTCCTTCAAAAATCCAACTTGCCAATTTTTCATAGTGGTCAGAATAGGCCCATGAATGGCTGATAAAAACGTGAATCTGATGAGTGCTCATGAAATTTCCAATAATTTATGTGTCCAATAGTTCCAACCATACAAGTGTATGTCTACCTCTTCCCCCTAAACCTTCCCCTCGACCCGGCCTTGCCTGCTGAACTGCGCCCTTTGCGCTTAACCGCTTCTTCGCTGGCGGCCTCAACTGCTGACTGCCGCGCTAACGGGTCGTCGGCCACGGCCAGTTCCACGGCCTCAAGGCGCTTAACCTCATCCCTTATACGCGCGGCCTCTTCAAATTCCAAATTCTCGGCGGCCTTGCGCATGTCCACCCGCAGGCCGTCCAGATGGGTGGCAAGGTTGGCCCCCATCATCGGCTTTTCGACCTTGGCGGTGACCCGGTTCATGTCAACGTCGCCTTTATACAGGCCGGACAACACATCATCGACGTTCTTGCGGATGGTGGCCGGGGTGATGTTGTGTTTGATATTATAGGCGACCTGCTTTTCACGTCGCCGGTCGGTTTCGGCCAGTGCGCGTTCCATGCTGCCGGTGATGCGGTCGGCGTACATGATGACACGGCCATCGGCGTTACGCGCCGCGCGCCCGATGGTCTGGATCAGTGATGTTTCAGAACGAAGAAAACCTTCTTTATCCGCGTCCAGAATGGCCACCAGCCCGCATTCGGGAATATCCAGCCCTTCGCGCAGCAGGTTGATGCCGATCAGCACATCAAACGCCCCAAGGCGCAAATCCCGCAGAATTTCGATCCGTTCCAGCGTGTCGATGTCAGAATGCATATAGCGCACGCGAATGCCCTGTTCGTGCATGTATTCTGTCAGGTCCTCGGCCATGCGTTTGGTCAGGGTGGTGACAAGGGTGCGCATGTCTTTGGCGGCCACAAGGCGGACTTCGTCCAGTAAATCGTCCACCTGCATTTCAACGGGGCGTATTTCAACCATCGGGTCCAGCAGGCCGGTGGGGCGGATCACCTGTTCGGTGAACACGCCGCTGGTGCGCTCCATTTCCCATTTGGACGGGGTGGCGGACACAAACACCGACTGGGGGCGCATGGCGTCCCATTCTTCGAATTTCAGCGGGCGGTTGTCCATGCAACTGGGCAGGCGAAAACCGTGTTCAGACAGGGTGAATTTGCGCTTGTAGTCACCTTTGTACATGCCACCGATTTGCGGGACGGAAACATGGGATTCGTCCGCAAAAACAATGGCGTTGTCGGGGATGAATTCAAACAGGGTTGGCGGGGGTTCGCCCGGTGCGCGCCCGGTCAGATACCGGGAATAGTTTTCGATGCCGTTACAGACACCGGTGGCTTCCAGCATTTCCAGATCAAAGTTGGTGCGTTGTTCAAGGCGCTGTGCTTCCAGCAATTTGCCCTCGGCGTTCATTTTGTCGAGCGTCAGGCGCAGTTCCTTTTTAATGCTGACAATCGCCTGCTTCATCGTGGGTTTCGGGGTGACATAGTGGGAATTGGCGTAAATGCGCACCTGTTCAAACGTGTCGGTACGCTCACCTGTAAGGGGGTCAAATTCTGTGACTGCCTCTAACTCTTCACCGAAGAACGACAACCGCCACGCCCGGTCATCCAAATGCGCTGGCCAGACTTCCAGCACATCGCCGCGCACCCGGAAAGAACCGCGCACAAAGGCGGTGTCATTGCGTTTGTAGGACTGCGCCACCAGATCGGCCATGATCTGACGCTGGTCATATTCGCGTCCTGCAATCAGGTCCAGCGTCATCGCGCCATAGGTTTCAACGCTGCCGATCCCGTAAATGCACGACACGGATGCCACGATAATCACGTCGTCCCGTTCCAGCAGGGCGCGGGTGGCCGAATGGCGCATTCGGTCAATTTGTTCGTTGATCTGGCTTTCTTTTTCGATAAAGGTGTCAGAGCGGGCGACATAGGCCTCTGGCTGGTAATAGTCATAAAAACTTACGAAATATTCGACTGCGTTGTCCGGGAAAAACCCCTTCATTTCGCCGTACAGTTGCGCCGCCAACGTTTTATTGGGGGCCAGAATGATCGCCGGGCGCTGGGTCTGTTCGATAACCTTGGCCATGGTGAACGTCTTGCCGGTGCCGGTGGCCCCCAACAGCACCTGATCCTGCTCACCCTCGGCCAGGCCCTGTGTCAGTTCAGCAATGGCCGTTGGTTGGTCGCCTGCCGGTTCAAATTCTGTATGCAGCACAAAGGGTTTGCCGCCCTCAAGCTTGGTGCGGGTGTTTGGATCTGACGAGGCAGATAAAAGGATATCCTGGGGCATGTGCGATTCCTGCGTGTTGGCTTAATTTGATCACTTTTTGTTCCTTTGCAACCGTAGCCGGTGAAAAAGGTTGTCGGTCAGGGCCGTTTGGGGTTTGACAGGTCGTCAGTGAATGTACGCTTGCGCTGGCAGCAAAATTTCCCGATAACGTTGAAAACCAATCGGAGTTCAAACCAATGCGTGCCCGTATTTTTCAGCCATCCCGAACCGCCATGTCGTCGGGGGGTGCCAAGACCAAAAACTGGGTGCTTGAATTTCCTTCAGCCGCGCGGCGCGAAATTGATCCGCTGATGGGCTGGACGTCTTCTGGTGATACGCAGACCCAAATTCGTATGCAGTTCGACACGAAAGAAGCCGCAATCGAATACGCGCGCGAGCACGGCATTGACGCCGCAGTAAGTGAACCGCACAAGCGCAAGCAAAACATCCGACAGGGTGGTTATGGCGAAAACTTTGCAACCAGCCGGCGGACCGTCTGGACCCACTAGGGCCAGTACCCCAAAACAGGTGTTAGCTTAGTTGCGGGGCAATAAAATCAACCCCCGACATCCGTTCGATCAATTCGATGTCGTCTTCATAACATTCAGTCAGCTCATCAACAATTTCATTGGTCCAGCCGTGCAGGTCGATCACGTCTTCGACGGCGCTGTCGAGTGCAAATTTTTCTAGAAAAATTGCCTTAACCTCGTGGGATTGCGTTTCGCTAAGGTTGGGGTTTTCTTGCAGATAGGTGATCAGGCGTTCTGCCCCTTCGGGGGACATTATTGTGTTGATGATATCCATCCCGCCCCTGAAATTGGTATCAGGTTCCAGACCGGAAATTTTGCGTAAAACTGTTGACCAGATCACCGGGGAATCTTCGTTGCACCAAACGGTGATCGGACAGTCCGGGTTGGCCTGCTGAATGGAGGCAATGACATCAGACCAGCGGATATCAAGTAAGCTGATACCGTTGATGAAGTCATCATAGCCTTTTTCGTCCTGGGTCAAATAGGCTTCCGGTACAAACGTTGCCGGGTCCCTTATGGCCAGAAATATTTCGCAAGGGTGGTCGGGGAACAGATTTCGCAACCGTGCCATATTGGTGCCGGCGTTCTTATAAAAAATGCCATTGTTGAACATCCATGCGGGTATGCCCATAAATTTACTGTTTGACAGGATCAGCCTGTTAACCGGTTGATCTTTGACGATACTGGAAAGCAACTCATCCTGCTCGGCCGGGCTGGCCTGACACCCATCCAGTTCTTTCACTTTTTCATTCAGCAATTTGCGATAGGTTCCGGGCCTGCGCGCCAACACCCCATTTTCATGAAGCAATTTAGTGTCTTTGCGCAGGGACCAGGTAAGTTGACCATTGTCGGTATGGGGTGCGCCAAGGTGAAATGCGATTTCATGTTTTGCTACGGTCATGGGGTTCCTGTTGTAAGGCGTGCCGTTAATGCCCGGACTTGCCTGATTTCGCTCGTTAGGGCGTGATGAAAACACGCGATATTAAAGGCCTTCTTGTGGGGCCCTTGGTGCAAATTGATGTCGTCAGCCGCTGTAATTGTCAATGTTGTGTTGGTTTTTCCCAAGGTGTGGGAAATCTTTTCGACGGGGCGTCAATGCTCTGTCTTGCCCTTTTCCACCGTGAAAAAGAAATCCGTTTCTGGTTTATTTTGGACAATCTCATCAGGGATAACCCCCGGTCCGGCCAAAAATACATTCGCCCCGAAATGGCCCAGCATTTTTGACAACCGTTCCATACGTTCCCCGGTCAGTTCAGAATAAAAGGTGGTGTAATTTTCTGTGGCGCGCAGGGCGGTAATTTTTTCCCGGTGTTTTGCGACAGAATAGTCATGGGCCGTGGCGATGTCCGGGTCTGCCATCAGGTCCGTCAGTTCTTTTTTCAGGGCGGGCAACATCCGGTGGATGGAGCGGTCGTCCTCGGTGTTGTTGTTCATGCGAAACCAATAGGCCAGCCCCTGATCACGATCCACGTGGTTAACCCGTCCGCGGTCACGTTTCACCAAAAAGCTTTCGCAACTGCGCACCGCATAGTGGTTCAGGGTCACAAGGTCATACCCATAGGTCGAAGTGGTTGATCGCCAGCCATTGCGGTACATGTTGCTGGGCATTGGTGCGCCGGATCCATTAACCCAATTGATGCTTTCCCATAGCTGTGGGTTAAGCCCCTTGGGGCGATGAACCCCCAGCTTTTTGAAGATCGCCTGATTTCGAAACAGGGTTTTGAACCCCCATGCCTGATGGGGTTTGCGGACTAGATGTGGCGCGCAGCGGGTGAATTTTTCGCAGATCAGTCCATCCTGGTATTCGTGGATGTTACCATTGCCAAACAGCCGCCATGTCAGCGAAACCATATTTGCGTTCCCAATGGCGGCAAACAGGTCGGCCAATCGGCCATCGCCGGTGTGAATGTTGATAAATTCATCAACATCCATACAGATCAGCCAGTCGGCATTTTTGACTATTTTTTCTTTTTCCGCAGCCTGCAGGGCGGCGTGTTGTGGCTTTAGCCCGTTGTTTTCAAAGGGGTTATTGCGATGCTGGACAATTCCCTTTTGCTGTAGGATTTCCAGCATTGTGTCGGTGCCGTCAGTACAGTCATTGGTATAGATCAGAAAATCACTAACCCCGATTGCCCGGTGATAGGCGATCCATTCCAGAATAAACGGCCCTTCATTCTTCATCGTCGTGACGATGGCCGTGCGTGTGGCACCGGCCTTGGGCTTTGCCAGTTTAACGGCGGGCATGGGGACCGGTTTGTGGGCAAAAACTGCCCCCGCACGGGTGATCAGCGCCGGGTCTTCGATCAGGCTGGTTTTGGGGACAATTTTAGAAACCGATTGGGTCGGGTGGCGCAGGGCCATATGGCGGTGAAATTGTGCAATGTCGCCTTCGGCAGGGTTTGCCCCCACGACCCGGACCAGACGCCAGACAGTTTTTTCCCCGGTTTTTTGTGGCGCAACACACCAGCGCCGCCGCGCACGGGCTGCGTCAAACTGCACGCATATATGATCCCCAAACCCGGCGTCCTGCCCCTTGCGCAATCGCCAAGGGTAACACTGGATACCTTCCAACGTGATACAGCCACTTTTTGCCTTGCAGGCGCGGTCAAATACGTTTTGCCCGCCCTCGGGGGCCAGCAGGTCGTAGATATCAATATTGGCGACCGCGCGTGCGGTGTTCAAAAACCGCGCCCGTGCCAATTCGTAAATTCCCAAGGCAGCCAAGGGCGCGGCCCACGGGTCGGGGTCTGGCAGG
>DAOURA010000002.1 GCA_030625325.1 Marinosulfonomonas sp. | reverse complement strand
GGCCGAGTTGGCCAAGCTGGGGATGCGCACATTGCTGGCGGTTGGGCAGGGCTCTGAAAGCCCGTCCAAGGTTGTGGTGATGGAATGGAACGGTGGTGGTGACGAAAAGCCGCTGGCGCTGGTGGGTAAGGGTGTGGTGTTCGATACCGGCGGCATCAGCATAAAACCGGCGGCCGGCATGGAAGATATGACCATGGACATGGGCGGTGCCGGCGTGGTGTCGGGGGTTATGAAAACCCTTGCCATGCGCAAGGCCAAAGCAAATGTTGTTGGGATCGTCGGGTTGGTTGAAAACATGCCTGACGGCAAGGCGATCCGCCCCGGCGATGTGGTTGCATCGATGAAGGGCGATACGGTTGAAATCATCAACACCGACGCCGAGGGGCGTTTGGTCCTGTGCGATATCATGTGGTATGTGCAGGAAAAATATCAGCCCGTGGGCATGATCGATCTGGCCACCCTGACGGGCGCAATCATCATCGGGCTTGGCCATGAAAATGCCGGTGTGTTTTCCAATGATGACAGGCTGTGCAACTGGTTCCTGAAATCGGCCGGGGCAGAATCAGAAGGGGCGTGGCGTATGCCCCTTGGTCAGGCCTATGACGATCTGTTGAAATCAAATGTTGCAGACATGAAAAATATTGGTGGCCGTGCGGCTGGCTCGGTCACGGCGGCGCAGTTCCTGCAACGTTTTGTGAAGGACGAGACCCCTTGGATCCACCTTGATATTGCCGGGGTCGCGGATGTGAAAACACCAACCGCCCTTGCCCCCAAGGGGGCAACGGGCTGGGGGGTGCTGGCGCTGAACCGTCTGATTGCCGACCGGTTTGAGGGCTGAATGGGCGCCGCCTTTTTCTACCACCTGACCAAGGCACCACTGGAAACCACCCTGTCGATGCTGCTGGAAAAGGCACGCGGGGCGGGGTGGCGCGTGATGGTGCGTGGCACCTCGGATGAACGACTGAAATGGCTGGACGAAAAGTTATGGCTTGGCCCCGATGACGGGTTCATGCCCCACGGGGTGATGGGTGGTGAATTTGACGCCCAACAACCCGTGCTGTTGGGGCAGGGGGACGACACCCCACCAAATGGGGCCGCCTGTCTGATGACGATCGATGGCGCCAATGTCACCCCGGACGATGTCAACGGGATGGAACGTGTCTGCGTCCTGTTTGACGGCCACGATCCGCAGGCCGTGCAAAACGCCCGCACCCAATGGAAGGCCCTGAGTGACGCAGGCTGCGCAGCGCAATACTGGTCACAGGAAAGCGGCAAGTGGGAAAAAAAGGCGGAAAGCGAGGGCAAAGGTTGAATCAAATAAGAGGCAGGTATTCAGTTTCAATTGAAATAGTACCGCACCTTGCCCTCGTCTATTTTTAAATGATTCAGGTTTTGCATCCTGCCGACGATATTAGTTAATTCTTCGTCTCTAAGGGTTTGGCCAAACAATGCGTTGATCGAACTGCGGAGTGTTTTTTCCCTTTTTGGAACACTTTGCCCGCGACTTTTCAGGTTAGATATTATTTTTTCGACTTTGCCGTCAGTGCTGTTTTCAGAGTATTGCCTGAGAACCGGAATTTTATTGATTTCACCGACCCGCTTAGCGGTGATATTTTTTTCCACCAGGTGCTTGATTAACGGATCAAAACCCTTGTCCTTGGTGACGACGTAAAATGAAACATCCGCCTCTTGTGCATATTGACCCAGATAATATGCGATATGAAAGTCGGCAGCATTTTTCCCGTTGCCGGTGATCTGAATATATTCAGCGTTTTGGCCAAAGGGTTGCAGGGCTTCTGCAACTATTGTTTCAAGTTTGCGCTGGTTTGCGCCCAGGAATATTCTGATATGAAATTCAGACCGATAAAGCGGTGAAAGGTTCTTGGGCTGAACATTTTCGTAATCAATAAAGATATATGTTTTGGACATTAATCAATCCCGGTAAATTGCTTGCATCTGAACCAAATACGTTCAGGTTGAAAATATAATTTTTGCATGAAAAATAGGGCATTATTAAGAAGGTGATCCTGTCGGGCAATGTTTTGCCAAACTTCGATGCTGGGCTAGCGTGTCAGCAGCAATTTATCGCCTTTGATTTCAATGCTGTCAAAGCGGCGCAGATAGGACATGCCCAGCAGGGATCCGTCCATTTCACCGCCATTGACCGAAACCCGCAGGTTATGGTCGGTGATCTCGCCAAGGCGTACTTCGTTCACGCGGGTAAACGCGGTTTTTACGATACCGTTGGCCGTATTTGCCTGCCCGGTGAATGCCAGTTTTTTCAGGTCAACCCCGATGCGACCCGCATCTTGCAGTGTCAAAACCACGTCCGTGGCCCCGGTATCAACGATAAATTCCACCGCAACGCCGTTCAGGTGCAGCACCAGATAATAGTGCCCGTCAAAGTGCCGGGGGACCTCTATTTCACCGGCCCCAACCGTTGATTGGCGCGGCAATACATCGTCACGGATATCAGACCACAGGCCAAAGGCGGCGACAAAGCCGATGAATATCAGCCCCCAGATCAGGGCCTGACGGGCGGATTTGCCCAGATTGCCCCGGTTTTCGGCCAGAAACCAACCGCCAATCACCAGCCCCAACAGAACCAGATAGGCCAATCGTGCGTAATCGTTGCCTTGCATAAAAATTGCTCCGCCAAAAGATCAGTTGCCTAACAAATAGGGGCGGGCGCGCGGTTTGTCAGCCCAGACCGGACGCCAGCCCAAAACTGGCCAACCCGTCCAGCACAAACTGCACCGACAAGGCCGCCAGCAACATCCCCAGCAGGCGGGTGATCACGTTGATGCCGGTTTCACCAAGGGCGCGTTCCAAAAGGCCAGAGGCCAGAAAAAACACCAGCACCACCAACAAAACAGACGCCATCACCAGCAAAACACCGATTATGCCCGCCATGTCCGTGGCCTGACCGGTCAGCAGGATCATCGTGGCAATAGACCCCGGCCCGGCGATCAGGGGCGTGGCAAGGGGAAAAACCGATGGATCGTCAGCATTGGATGTCTGGCTTTTGCGCCGTTTTGTGCGCCGTTCAAACAACATGTCCAGTGCTGTCAGAAACAACAAAATGCCGCCCGCAATGCGAAACGCCGGCATGGAAATGCCGGCAAAGCCAAGAACCGCCTCACCAAACAGGGCAAACAGGGTTAGCAAAATGGCCGCCACGAAACAGGCCCGTAGGGCAACGGCGCGCCGCTGTGCGGTGTTGCTGCCCTTGGTCAAGGCCACAAACATCGGGGTCAGGCCGATGGGGTCAATGACCACCATCAGGGTTACAAATGTGGTGATATATACTGCAAGTTCCACGTCTAACCCGTTGCCTTTTCAAGTTTTTCCAGTGCAGCCATCCACATGGCTTCGGCGCGATCCAGGGCGTTCATGACCTCGGCGTATTTCTTTTGCCAAACCTCGGCTTCGCCGGCTTTGCCGTCTTCGTATAGTTCGGGGTCGGCCAGTTTGGTGGCCAGTTTGTCGCGCATCTGGTTAAGTTTTGTAACCCGTTCTTCACATTTGCGCACGTCTGATCGCAGGCCCAGCACCTGATCGCGACTGGCGCGTTTGACGGCGGGTTTGGGCTTTTGTTTGTCGGCCGGTTTGTCGCTGGACAGCAGTAACTTGCGATAGGCCTGAAGGTCTTCGTCATAGGGCGCCACATGGCCGTCCTTGACCAGCCACAGCCGGTCCGCGACCATCGACAACAGGTGCATGTCGTGGCTGACAAGGATCACAGCACCGGTATAGGCGGTCAGGGCCTCAACCAGGGCTTCGCGGCTTTCGATGTCCAGGTGGTTGGTTGGTTCGTCCAGGATTAGCAAATGCGGTGCATCAATCGTGGCCAACATCAGTGACAGGCGGGCCTTTTGCCCCCCTGACAGTTTGCCAACCAGCGTTTCGGCCTGTTCCGCCCCAATGCCAAAACCCCCAAGGCGCGCGCGCAGGCGGCTGGGCGCTTCAGATGGGCGCAGGCGGCGAATGTGATCAATCGGGGTTTCATCAACATAAAGTTCGTCAACCTGATGCTGGGCAAAAAAGCCAACCCGCAGTTTGTTCGAGGTGGTCATGCGGCCGTCCATTGGTTCAAGACGGCCCGATAACAGCTTGGCAAGGGTGGATTTTCCTTCGCCGTTGCGCCCCAGCAGGGCAATGCGGTCATCCTGATCAATGCGCAGGTTCAGACGTTTTAAAACGGCCTTGTCATCATAGCCAACGGACGCGTTTTCCAGCACCACAATGGGGGGTGACAGTTCTTCAGGTTTGGGAAAGCTAAAGCGTTTCAGGGCCGCTTCTTGTGGGGTGGAAATGGTTTTTAGGCCATCGAGCATTTTCAGGCGTGACTGGGCCTGTTTTGCTTTGCTGGCTGTATAGCGGAACCGGTCAACAAAGCTTTGCAAATGGGCGCGCCGGGCTTCGGTTTTGCGGTTTTCGGCGTCGGCCATCGCCAGACGCGCAGTGCGGGTGGCGGCGAACGTGTCGTAAACGCCCTGATAAAAGGTCAGTTTGCGGTCTTCCAGATGCAGGATCGACCCCACGGCGCGGTTTAGCAGTGCGCGATCGTGGCTGACGATAATGACAGTATGGGGATAGCGGCCAAGGTAGTTTTCAAGCCACAGTGCGCCTTCCAGATCAAGGTAGTTGGTCGGTTCGTCCAGCAGCAGCAGGTCAGGCTGTGAAAACAACACCCCCGCCAAGGCCACACGCATTCGCCAGCCGCCCGAAAAGGCCGAACAGGGCTGTTGTTGCTCTGCATGGGTAAAGCCCAGCCCCCGCAGAATTGACCCGGCGCGCGCATCGGCAGACCACGCGTTGATATCGTTCAGGCGGGTCTGAATGTCAGCGATGCGCCCCGCGTCTGTGGCTGTTTCAGATTCGGCCAGCAGAGAACTGCGTTCCGTGTCGGCCGCAAGCACGGTGTTTATCAGCGAAACTTCGTTGCTGGGAACTTCCTGTGCAACGCCGCCAATACGGGACTGTTTGGGCATGCTGATGGCGCCCGATTCCAACGACAGTTCACCCCGGATCAGGCGAAACAGGGTTGTCTTACCGGTGCCGTTGCGCCCCACGAGGCCCACCTTGTGCCCGGTCGGGATAACCGCACTGGCATTTTCAAACAGGGGGCGACCGTTGATCGCATAAGTGATGTTTTCAATTTTTAACATGGGCGGGGTTTGCCTGAGCCGCTGGCAAGGGTCAATCGAATGGCGCCACCTTTAGGATATTAATTGGCCTTGTGGTGGCCTGAGTATCTCGAATTGCCTTCGGCGAGGATATTTTGGCCAAATCGAGGGCCCTGGGGCAGGTGCAAAACATCACCGCTTTTCAACTGCGGCGCACCATGTTAGGGCAGCCCGGAATTTCACGGCGGGCATTGGGCCGGCCAGACAGACAACCCAAGAGGCATGACATGGCGCTAGAACGCACATTTTCGATCATCAAACCCGATGCAACACGACGCAACCTGACTGGCAAAATCAATGCCAAGTTTGAAGATGCGGGCCTGCGTATCGTTGCGCAAAAACGCATTCACCTGTCCAAGGCGCAGGCCGGTCAGTTTTATGCGGTTCACGCCGAACGCCCGTTTTACGGCGAACTGTGTGATTTCATGGCAAGCGAGCCAGTTGTTGTTCAGGTTCTGGAAGGCGAAGGCGCCATTGCCAAGAACCGTGAAGTTATGGGCGCAACCAACCCTGCCGATGCGGCCGCTGGTACGATCCGGGCGGAATTTGCCGAATCTGTTGGTGAAAACTCGGTTCACGGGTCCGACGCGCCTGAAACGGCTGCTGAAGAGATCGCATTTTTCTTTTCCGGTCTGGAACTGGTTGGTTAAGCGCCCCGGCGTTTACATATATCATATTACGGGTTCAGACCTTCGGGTCTGAACCGCGCGCGCCGATTTTGCGGGCGCAATTCAATTTTCGGCCTAGGCCCCAATTACATTTCATTCAACGGGATCACCCGGGTCTGTTTGATTTCACGCAGGATCAGGTTCGTGCGTGCGCTGGCCACACCGGGAATTCGAAACAGGCAGGTTTCCAGAAACCGGTTATAGGCATCCAGATCCCGGCACAAAATCCTCAGGTGATAGTCGGCTTCACCCGCAGTGGCAAAACAATCCAGCACCTCGGGGCGCGAATTGATTGTGCTGATGAATTTTGAAAAATTTTCGGTTTCATGGCGGATAAGCTGAACATGAACAATCGCGTGAAACGCCAGACCACAGGCGCCCGGGTCAATTTCTGCGCGGTAGGCTGTGATTATTCCGGCCTCTTCCAGTATGCGCACGCGCCGCCAACAGGCGGATGTGGACAGGGACACTGATTTTGCCAGTTCTGCATTGGAAATTGTCGAATCCCGTTGCAGGGCGGTCAGGATTTTAAGGTCGTGTGTTTCTAGTAACATTACATATCCGGGTGTTTTGACCACTATTTATCATATATTAGGTTGTTCCTACCACTAAATCCTGTATCCGCGCAAACCATGAAGTATATTTCCACCGCAGTTGGTTATTATTTTGTAAAATAATAACAACAGGCCCGGTACAATGTCCCTATTGCAGCACAACTTTCAGCCCTACCAGCTAAACGATCGATACGCCGCCCAGTCCGGGCGGGTATTTTTAAGCGGAACCCAGGCGCTGGTTCGCATCATTGTCGATCAGGCGCGCCGTGACCAAAGGGCCGGGTTGAACACAGCCGGGTTTGTTTCGGGGTATCGTGGCTCACCCCTGGGGGCTGTTGATCAGGAGTTGTGGCAAAACAAAACCCTGCTGGACCAGCACCAAATTGATTTCATGCCGGCCGTTAACGAAGACCTTGGGGCAACGGCGGTGTTTGGCAGTCAGCAGGTTGAAACCAGCCCCGACACCCGGTTCGATGGGGTTTTTGCCATGTGGTACGGTAAGGGGCCGGGGGTGGACCGGTCTGGCGATGCCCTGAAACATGGCAATGCTTTTGGTTCGTCGCCCCGTGGCGGTGTTCTGGTGGTTGCGGGGGATGATCACGGGTGTGTTTCATCGTCAATGTCGCACCAGTCGGATGTTGCATTTTTAAACTGGTTCATGCCGGTTCTGGCCCCGTCAAATGTGGCCGAGTTTCTGGAGTTTGGGGAATATGGGTATGCCCTGTCGCGCTTTAGCGGGATGTGGGTTGGCTTTAAGGCTGTGTCAGAAACGGTTGAGGCCGCGCAATCGGTTACCCTGCGCCCGGATCGTAAATTCATTCTGCCTGCCCATGATTTTCCGCCCGGCGGGGTGCATTACCGCTGGCCCGACCTGCCCAGCCCGGAAATAGAAAAACGCATGGCGGCCAAGAAGCGTGCAGTTTTTGCCTTTTCACAGGCCAACCCGATTGATCGGACAATCTATGGTGTGGCCAAGGCCCGGTTTGGCATCGTCAGCAGCGGCAAGGCCCATATGGACACGATGGAGGCCCTGCGCCTGTTGGGGGTTGATGAAACGGCCTGCCGCAGATTGGGGATAGATATTTACAAGGTTGGTATGGTCTGGCCCCTGCCACGGCGAAATGCCCTGAAATTTGTGCGCGGCAAAGAAGAAGTGCTGGTATGCGAAGAAAAACGTGGGATCATTGAAAGCCAGCTAAAGGAATATTTCTATGACTGGCCCGGTGACAAACCCGCCCGGATGGTTGGCAAGAATGACGAAAACCTGAAGCCCCTGATCCCCTGGATCGGTGAATTGTCACCCCTGTTGCTGGCCCCGATTATCGCAAAACGTCTGGATCAGATATTTCCCGGTGAAGGGTTCGCCAAACGGGCAGATACGCTGACACGGCGGGTGCCGGTTCTTTTGGATGTGTCCGGGGCAACACGGCGGCCCTATTTTTGTTCGGGGTGTCCGCATAACAGTTCAACCAAGGTGCCCAAGGGTTCCAAGGCACTGGCCGGGATCGGGTGTCATTTCATGGCCTGTTGGATGGGGCGCGAAACCACGTCGCAAATTCAGATGGGCGGCGAAGGAATAGGCTGGGCGGCCAGTTCACGCTTTACCGGTAAGGGGCATATTTTCCAAAATCTGGGCGAAGGTACGTGGTATCATTCGGGGTCTATGGCAATCCGTCAGGCGATTGCCGCCAAGGCCAATATTACCTATAAAATCCTGTATAATGATGCGGTTGCCATGACTGGCGGTCAACCTGTTGATGGCCCCGTCAGTGTGCAGGCCATCGCCCATATCTGCCGGGCCGAAGGGGTGGCGCGTATTGCGCTGGTGTCCGACAACCACCAAAAATTTCAGGCCCGGGACTTCCCCCAGGGCACCAGCTTTCATGATCGCCACGATCTGGACGGTGTACAGCGCGAACTGCGTGAAATTTCCGGCGTTACGGTCCTGATTTACGAACAGACCTGCGCCAGTAAAAAGCGCCGTCAGCGTAAGCGCGGTGAAATTGATGACCCGGCAAGATTTGCGGTGATCAACCCGCTGGTCTGTGAGGGGTGCGGTGATTGTTCCAAACAGTCCAATTGCCTGAGTGTTGAGCCACTGGAAACTGAATTTGGCCGCAAGCGCCAGATTAACCTGTCCAGTTGCAATAAGGATTTCACCTGTCTGGACGGGTATTGCCCGGCCATTGTGACGGTTGAAGGGGCAACGCGGCGTAAACCCGAAACGGCCAAAATTGATTTGGCGCCATTGCTGGCCAAGGTCAAAACCCCGGTGATACCCACGCTGGACGGGCCGTTTGATTTGCTGGTCACGGGCGTTGGCGGGACAGGCGTGGTGACAATCGGTGCCCTGATCACCATGGCCGCCCATTTGGAAGGCAAAGGCTCAAGCGTTTTGGATTTCACCGGGTTCGCCCAGAAATTTGGCGCAGTTCTGTGCAATATCCGGCTGGCGCCCAGCCCGGATGGCATTAATCAGGTGCGCATTGATGATTGCCGCGCGGATGCGGTTATTGGCTGTGATATAGTGGTTTCGTCATCGCCCAAGGCGTCTGCGACCTATAACAACAACACAAAAATAGCCCTGAACCTAGCCCAGATGCCGACCGGTGATCTGGTTCTGGACCCGGACGCGGATTTGCGCATTGGTGACCGGCGGGATGCTTTGGGCGCGCGCGTTGGCGCCCAAAACCTTTGGGGGATTGATGCAAATATGTGGGCAGAGGACCTGTTAGGGAATGCGGTTTATGCCAATGTGATGATGTTGGGGTTTGCGTGGCAAAAGGGCCTTGTTCCAATCAATCAGGGTTCACTGTTTCGCGCCATTGACCTGAACGGGGTCACCCCCGACGAAAACAAAATGGCATTTGAACTTGGCCGGGTTTTGGCCGCAGATCCAAAGGCATTGGAACAATCGCCAAACCAAGCTGCGGCGCAGGGGACAGATGATATTAAGGAAACCATCGCCACCCGTATTCAATTCCTGACCAAATATCAGAATGCAAAGTTGGGCGCACAGTACGCACAGCTATTGGAGCAGTTCTCGCATGCCGTTCCTGATGAAGAAATTCAGATTGCTGCGGCGAAATCCCTGTTCAAACTTATGGCCTATAAGGATGAATACGAAGTCGCCCGCCTGCTAAGTGGCTCTGAATTCAGGGCCGATATCGCGGCGAAATTCCAAGGCGATTATTCACTGCGTTACCATATGGCACCACCGGTGTTTTCGGGGGCGCGTGACAGCCATGGCAGGCCGCAAAAACGTGAATTTGGCCGACTTATGGGGGCTTCAATGTCGATGCTGGCACGGTTCAAATGGCTGCGCGGCACAATGTTTGACCCGTTCGGGTACAGTGCAGAACGCAAACAAGAGCGTCAGTTAATTAATTGGTACGGCGGCCTGATGGCAGAATGCGCCAATACATATAGCAAAGCCAAAGCCGAACACTGGCTAAGTATCCTGCAAGCCCCGATGCAAATACGCGGTTATGGCCCGATCAAAGGAAACGCTGCAAAGACAGTGATGGCGGATGTTTCAAAAAGGCTGGGCGCAATACGGTGACTTTCCCGGTGGGGAACATGCCTTGTGTCTAGCCGCGCCAGGTTCTGATTGGACCACAGTCCATGTGAACAAAGTTGGAGCGGGAATATTTACCAACGCCACCAGCATGACAGGCCTTTGCGGCACTTGCCATTTGCGAAACGGAGCGTGATTTAAGCCGCAGATCGCCGGCCTGACCCGTCATGTGAAGGGAGTTTTTTGCCACATTGCGCGAACGCGAACGCAGCATCGCATTTGTGGCCGGGGAACGATAACCTGATAGCATCATATAAGGTTCGTTGGCATCCAAAAGGTTGTGGGATGCGGCCATAATATCAAGGGTGCGGGAATCAATTGAAATTGTCTGATCCGTGCGCCAGTCACGCATGAAATAGTTAACCTCATTCAGCGCGTCTTTGATGTAGTCACCTTCGATCCAATAGATCGTGTCGATGCTTTCGCCTGTACGACCAGAATACATGCGGATCCGGCGGATATCACCGGCGCCACGCAAAAAACCGGCAGCATTGGAAAAAGTAGGGGCGGCGACAAGTGCGGTGGCTGCAAAAGCACCCAAAACAGCACGTCGACTTACGACGGAAGATCGTTTTTCATTCATAGCTTATCAAGTGCCCCGTCGTATTCCGGCCCTAGCGTGTGCAGCAAAGGACCGCGTTGCCTATCCCCAGGCTTTTACATCTTTGTCACATTTCAGCGTGGTTACCAAGTCGTTGATTAAGAAAAAGGTCATAAACACTTGATATAGGCAGTATTTCGCCCATAGACGGGTATTTATACTGCTGGGGATCGTTACACAAAACTGTGATCTGTAAAAACCATGAAGTTTGGCATTGCAACATTGTGGACACACACACACTGCAATATGGTCATAGTTTGTTGCAAGAACCCACATGATATTGTGGTTAGAGGTATATAATGTCCAAACTATTCAGTTTTTCGCGCCGGTCTTTTTTAATAACAGCCGCCCTTATTGGTACGCTATTTGCGACAACGTTTATTGCCCCGGCCCAGGCGCAGGTAACTGCGTTTATGCAGGCCATTGCTGAAAGTTCCGCCCGGGATAAGTCAATTTCGGCCTTTTATCAGGCAAATGGGTATAAACCGATCTGGACTGGCAGGGGCGGGCGTGACCAGTCACGCCGTCAGGCGCTGCTAAAGGCGCTGACCTCAGCGGGCAACCATGGTTTGCCGCAATATGACACAGATTTTCTAAAGGCGAACCTGCGCGCGGTTAAGTCCGAACGTGATCTGGGGCGCATCGAAGTTGAGCTAAGCAAACTGTTCCTGCGCTATGCCCGCGATGTTCAGACTGGCGTTCTGACGCCCGGCAAGGTTGACAGTGGCATCAAACGTCAGGTTCCCCTGCGTGACCGGACGCAATTGCTGGTCAGTTTCACAAAGTCTTCCCCCGCTGCATTTTTGCGCCAGTTGCCCCCAAAGGCCCCCGAATACACCCGTCTGATGAAGCAAAAACTGCTGTTGGAAAAAAAGCTGGCAAAGGGCGGTTGGGGCCCCAAGGTTCCGGGTAAAAAACTACAACCGGGGCAAAGTGGCCCAAGTGTTGTGGCCCTGCGGAACCGGCTGATTTCAATGGGTTACATGCGCCGTTCTGCCAGTCAGACGTTTGACGCAAACCTGCAAAAAGGTGTGCAGCAGTTTCAACTGGCACACGGCCTGAACCCTGACGGCGTTGCCGGTGCGGGGACTTTGAAAGAAATTAACGTGACCGTTCAGTCACGACTGGGGTCTGTTCTGGTCGCGATGGAGCGTGAACGCTGGATGAACATCCCCCGCGGCAAACGCCACGTCTGGGTTAACCTGACAGATTTCTCGGCCAAGATCATTGATAATGGCAAGGTTACATTCAAAACGCGTTCCGTGGTCGGCGCGAATAAAGGTGACCGTCGCAGCCCTGAATTTTCGGATGTGATGGAACATATGGTCATTAACCCGACCTGGAATGTTCCCCGGTCCATCGCCGTCAAGGAATACCTGCCGATGATGCAACGCAACCCCAACGCGGCCGGGCATTTGCGTCTGATCGATGGTAGTGGGCGCTCTGTTAGTCGGGAAGGTTTGGACTTTTCCCAATACACCAAGGCGAATTTCCCGTTTGATCTGAAACAGCCCCCTTCACGGCGTAACGCGCTTGGTCTGGTGAAATTCATGTTCCCGAACCGGTACAATATCTATCTGCACGACACCCCGGCCAAGAACCTGTTTGCACGCGAAAGCCGGGCCTTTAGCCATGGGTGTATTCGCCTGAATGACCCGTTTGATTTTGCCTATGCACTGTTGCGCAAGCAAATGAAAAACCCGGAAGAATTTTTTCAGGCACGTCTGGCAACCGGTCGTGAAAATGTGGTGCCGCTGGATCAGCCAGTTCAGGTGCATCTGGTTTACCGCACGGCGTTCACGTCTGCAAAGGGCAACATCAATTTCCGCCGTGACATTTACGGACGGGATGGTCGAATATTCTCGGCCCTGCAAAAGGCCGGGGTGGTACTGCGGGCCGTACGAAGCTAAATCATACTGCGGGGCCGGCAGAGCGTGCCCGCCCCGCAGGAGAATTAGATGACCCGTTACAAAATTAACGATATTGCAAAGGCGCTGTCTGCAACTGTTGTTGGGGACGGCGACTTTTTGGTTAGTGGGGCGTGCGAACCCGCCGATGCCGCGCCCGACCAACTGGCCGTGGCGATGGACCCCCGCTATGGGGCGCAACTGTCAAAGGGGCAGGCGCGGGCTGCTGTTCTTTGGCAGGACGCCGATTGGCAGGGGCTGGGTCTGGTGGCGGCAATACTGGTTGGGCGCCCACGTTTGGCGATGGCCGCGCTGACCCGCCATTTGGATGATACGTCTAACCCGCCCCGTGAAATTCACCCAACTGCGATCATTGATCCATCGGCCCAAATCGGTGCCAACTGTTCCATTGGCCCCTATGTGGTGGTTGGGGCCGGCGCGAATATCGGTGAAAACAGTATTATCGGCGCACAATCGACAATTGCGGATGGGGCCGTGTTGGGCGGGGACTGTGTGCTTCAGCCCGGCTGTCATGTTGGCCGAAATGTTCATATCGGAAACCGTCTGATCGCCCATTCTGGTGTTGTGATCGGGGGGGACGGGTTTTCATTTGTGACGGCGGAAAAGTCATCAGTGGAAACGGTGCGTGAAACACTTGGCGATGCATCGGCTGATGGCAATGATCAGACCTGGCTGAAGATCCATTCAATTGGCGGGGTTGTGATCGGCGATGATGTTGAAATCGGTGCAAATTCCAGCGTTGACGCCGGAACGATCCGCCCCACAAGGGTCGGATCCGGCACCAAGATCGATGCACTGGTTCAGGTTGGGCACAATGTCATAGTCGGGCGCAATTGCCTGCTGTGCGCCCATGTGGCCGTTGGTGGTTCTGCCACCCTTGGAAATGGCGTCGTATTGGGGGGGCAGGCCGGTGTTGCCGATAATATCACCATTGGTGACGGGGTAATTGCCGGTGGTGCCAGTAAGATCCTGTCAAATGTTCCGGCGGGGCGCGCAATTCTTGGCTATCCGGCGGTGAAAATACAAACCCATATCGAAAGCTATAAAGCCCTGCGCAGGTTGCCACGGTTCATGCGTGACTTTGCCGCGCCAAAGAAACCAGTTTCAAAACCGCCGCGCAAAGACTAATTTGCCCGCAACTGGCAAGGGGCGATCAATGACCCAAAACACCCAAGAACGTATCATCAAAATTCTGGCCGATCAGGCCATTCTGGATATTTCGGATGTGGCCATGCAAAGCACGCTGGATGATCTGGGGATCGACAGTATGGCGTTGGTTGAATGTATCTTTGCAATTGAAGAAACCTTTGATCTTGAAGTGCCGTTCAATGCCAATGAACCCGGATCAGGTGACTTTGATATTTCAACGGTGGCTTCGATCGTGTCGGCAGTTGAACGGCTGCTGACCCGGCAACCCACATGAAACGTGTGGTCATCACCGGGGCTGGAACGATCAACCCCCTTGGTCATTCGGTCACACAAACCTGGCAGGCCATGGCCGAGGGGAAATGCGGTATTGCTGATCTGGATATCCGCGATGTTGACCGCCTGACGGTTCGTATCGGCGCGCAGGTTAAAAACTATTCAGCCGGGGACCATTTCAACCGCCAGAAAATTGCCCTGTATGACCGTTTCAGCCAATTTGCAGTGCTGGCCGCAAAGCAGGCGGTGGCACAGTCCGGTCTGGTTTTTGACGGCGAACTGGCGGAACGCACCGGGGTTATACTCGGGACGGCCGGGGGCGGGGTGAACACATGGGACGAAAGCTATCGCGCGGTATATGAGGCTGGCAAAAACCGGGTTCATCCCTTTGTTGTGCCCCGCCTGATGAACAATGCCGCCGCCAGCCATGTATCGATGGAACATAACCTAATGGGGCCGTCTTATACGGTGGCAACGGCCTGCGCGTCGTCCAACCATGCCATGGGGCAGGCCTTTAACATGATCCGAAGTGGTCAAAGCAATGTGATGGTAACGGGTGGGTCAGAATCCATGCTGTGTTTTGGTGGGGTCAAGGCATGGGAAGGGCTACGCGTGATGTCCCCGGACGGTTGCCGGCCATTTTCGGCCAATCGCAACGGCATGGTTCAGGGCGAAGGTGCCGCGATTTTCGTGTTTGAAGACTATGAACATGCCCGCGCGCGCGGGGCTGAAATACTGGCCGAAGTGGCGGGTTTTTCAATGACGTCTGATGCATCCGATATTGTGATGCCATCTGCACAGGGGGCTGCGCGTGCCATTGGCGGCGCGATAAAAGATGCGGGCCTGACCCCCGAAGATATCGGGTATATCAACGCACATGGCACCGGGACGGCGGCCAATGATAAAACCGAATGTGCGGCTGTGCGAAATGTGTTTGGCAGTCACGCGGACAAGGTGATGATTTCATCCACCAAATCAATGCATGGGCATTTGATTGGCGGGACCGGCGCGGTTGAACTGTTGGCCTGTATCATGGCCCTGCGGGACGGGGTGATTGCCCCGACAATCGGTTATGAACAACCTGATCCCGACTGCGCCCTTGATGTTGTGCCCAATGTGGCAAGGCAGGCAAAGGTAAAGGCCGTGTTAAGCAATGCCTTTGCCTTTGGTGGGCTAAACGCGGTGCTGGCCCTGCGGCGCATATAAAAAGACCGCCCCTTGGGGCGGCCTGATGTCACGATATTAATGTTGATCAGTTGGCAGCAATAGCCGCGTTTGATTTTTTCACTGCGGCGAACCCGCTGGTGAACCCCTTCAGGGACATTGTCAGGGCAACCCGGGCGTCAGGTGCTGCAACCGGAACAATGGAAACCGTTCCCGTGGCACCCCGTTCAAAGTTTGCAATATCAGCCGCCGTCAGGCCGATCCGGGCGTAACAGCCCAAGGATGAGCACCAGCTGTAGGGGTAGCGCTTGGCGTTGCCATCATCAATGCCAAGGGTCAGTTGTTCAGTCAGCAAAGTTTCCAGTGGCACCGCAATGGTGGCACCGGCAACCGCCGCCTGACCTGAGGGCAGGTTAAACAGGTTGATCTCGGCTACTGAATTTCCTTTGTCATCTTGCATCAGTTGGTAAAGGCGGCAGGGGTCTTTGCCATCGGCGGTTTTGGAACAACGCACTTCCCAGTCGCCATAGGTGTCACGGGTGTAAATTGTGCCAACCTGAAGAACGGTTTGCCCAAGGGAAAGGTCGGATGCCCCTGATTGTGCCGTGGTTTCGGATGTGGTTGTGTCCTGCGCAACAGCACCATGTGGCAATGCCAGCATAAGTGTTGCAAATGTCAAAGCCAGTATTCGTCGGTGTGTCATAATTTATCCGTGTCTGCAGTTAATTTCAGACCGGGCTTAGCACAACAAAGCAGCCGTGTCAGACAGGATTTTTCAGATTTCACGGGTTTCCGGGGAATTCCGCCGGGTGCCGGAGTGCGGACCGGCAATTAGGAAAAGGGCCGCAAGGGGGCCCTTTTCCTTTATTATTATTATTTCTCCCTGTCGGACTGGCCGACTTAGTGGCGCAAAAGTTATATTTTTTGCCTCTGCCGGTCAACAGTGCATCTGACAGAAACAAAAAAAACCGCACCAGTATTTGGTGCGGCCAGTTAAACAGGGAGGATTTGCACCACGTAAAGCAAGAACACGCTTTCGGGGGCTGGGTTATACTGGCGCAGATATATTAATTTTGTATTGTGGCGCGAGCAATATTTTCCAAACAGGAGCATTGAACATTGGCTGATCAGATTTTTGTTGGTGGTGGTGGCAAAGGATATGCCCAGGCGCAGGGGCTGCTGTTAAAATACGCCAACAGGCACGGATTGATCGCCGGTGCCACGGGAACAGGTAAAACTGTGACCCTGCAAATTTTGGCTGAGGGGTTTTCAAGCGCCGGTGTGCCGGTATTTCTGTCGGACGTTAAGGGGGATCTGGCCGGCCTTGCGGTGGCGGGCTCTGCCGATTTCAAATTACATGACGCGTTCATGAAACGCGCGGAAACTATTCGCTTTGCAGATTACGGGTACGAAAGTTTCCCGGTGATGTTCTGGGATTTGTTTGGAAAGTCAGGCCATCCGGTTCGCACCACCGTTAGTGAAATGGGCCCGCTGTTGTTGTCCCGACTGTTGGAATTATCTGACGTGCAGGAAGGGGTGTTGAACATTGCCTTTCGGGTGGCTGATGATGACGGCTTGCCATTGCTGGACCTAAAGGATTTGCAGGCCCTGTTGGTCTGGGTCGGGCAAAATGGCAAAGATCTGTCATTGCGATATGGTAACGTCAGCGGCTCATCTGTTGGGGCAATTCAACGCTCGCTTCTGGTTCTGGAAAATCAGGGTGGCGGTAATTTATTTGGCGAACCCGCGCTGGAACTAAGCGATCTGATGCGCACGGATCTGGACGGGCGCGGGCAGATTTCGATATTGGCATCTGACAAATTGATGAGTTCACCACGCTTATACGCGACCTTTTTGTTGTGGTTGCTGTCGGAGCTATTCGAAGAGTTGCCGGAAATTGGTGATCCGGACAAACCAAAGCTGGTGTTCTTCTTTGATGAGGCCCACCTTTTGTTTGATGATGCCCCGCGCGCACTGGTCAAAAAGGTTGAACAGGTCGCCCGCCTGATCCGTTCCAAAGGGGTTGGTGTGTTTTTTGTCACCCAAAACCCGGCGGATGTTCCCGATGGTATATTGGGACAACTTGGCAACCGGGTGCAGCATGCCTTGCGCGCCTTTACCGCGCGGGATCAGAAAAACCTGCGCCGGGCCGCCGAAACATACCGGGACAACCCGCGCTTTTCCACGGAAGACGCCATTAAAGAAGTTGGCGTTGGGGAAGCCGTCACATCAATGTTGGTGCGAAAAGGTGCGCCCGGTGTGGTTGAACGCACCCTGATCCGCCCCCCATCATCGCAACTGGGCCCGATTAGTGACGCAGAAAGAAAAGCGGTGATTGCCGCGTCCCCCGTGGCCGGAAAATACGAAACGCTGATTGATCGCGTTTCCGCGTTTGAGCGGTTGAAGGCACGCGCCGAGGCCGCCGCCAAAGCCGCAGAGATCGCCGAGGATGAAGAAGATCGCCTGGAAGAAAAAGAACGGGAATTTCGCAAGGCCCGCCGTTACAGCGGTGCAAGCAGCAAATCGCCCCGGTCAAGATCACGCAAAAAGGCCAGCGACAGCTTTGGTGAATCGGTGGCCAAAGTTGTGATCAAGGAACTAAAGGGAACCACGGGGCGACGGATCGTTCGCGGCATCCTTGGGGGGCTGTTCAAGGCCCGCTAAAGCGGGCGAATGCGTAACCGGGTCAGCCGGTTTGCCTTGCGTTCAAGTACCTCAAACCGGAAATTATGGAACGAAAACACCTGCCCCTGGGTCGGGATCAACTGGGCCTCATGGATGATCAGGCCGGCAATGGTGATCGCTTCTTCATCGGGCAGGTTCCAGTCGGCTGCGCGGTTCAGATCGCGTATCGTTGTGGCACCATCCACCGTCCATTCACCATCTTCGGAACGAACCAGTTCCAGTTCGCTGTCGGGGTCAAATTCGTCGGTAATTTCGCCAACTATTTCTTCAAGGATGTCTTCCAGCGTGATCAGCCCCTGCAAGACACCGTATTCATCAACCACTAGCGCAAAATGGGTTTGACGGTGCAGAAATTGGCGCATCTGGTCATCCAGCGGCGTGGTTTCCGGTACAAAATAGGGTGGCATGGCCACTTCGAATACGTCAAAGTCTTCAAACGGACTATCACTGACCGCAGCACCAAGGGTGCGGGCATACATGGCGCGCAGCAAATCCTTTGCGTGCAGCACCCCAATAATATTTTCCGGGTTACCCTTAAAAATTGGTATCCGGGTATGGGCCGACTTTAGTACCTTTTCCAATATGTCCTGCGGGGGCAGGGCCACATCAATCATTTCAATTTCTGAGCGGTGGCGCATGATTTCTTCGATTGAGCGATCCCCAAGATCAAGCGCACCTAGCAGGCGGTCGCGGTCTTCTTTTTCAACCGCGCCTTCGTCGTGGCCAAGGGAAATAGCGCCGGCGATTTCTTCGCGAACCGCCAGCATTTGACCGCCGGGATCGGTGCGCACACCGAAAACCCAAAGAATTCCGCGTACCAATGCCCGTACAGCCGCCACAAAGGGCGAAAACAAAAAGATGATCGCCCGGATCAGACGAGAGACATTCATCGCGGCATTTTCAGGGTTGGTGATGGCGTATGATTTTGGCAGCACCTCAGCAAAGACCAGCACCAGCAAGGTCATGATCAGCGTGGCCAGCGCCACCCCATTGTCACCAAACATTCGGGTAAACAGGGCCGTGGCCAAAGACGCGGCCAGAATATTGGTCAGGTTGTTACCCAACAAAATCGAACCGATCAGGCGTTCTTTGTCGTCTGTTATGTCCAGTGCGCGCTGTGCACCCTTTGACCCTTTGGCGGCCCGTGTGCGCAGCTTGGGTCTGGATGCAACTGTCAGGGCCGTTTCAGAGCCCGAAAAAAACCCAGACAGGATCAATAAGGTCAAAATAGCCCCGGATGTCACCCAAAAGGCCGTGTCAAATTCAAAGGTCGTCAGGTCCATTCCGTCTTTCTTTCAATAAAATCATTGGTCTTATGGGCGTGATTAGGCGCGCAATCAAGAAAACATGCAGGTTTTCGGGCTGATCTATTGTTTTGCGCGGGCCAGCGGGTGGTGTTGCAACACCAGTTCGCGCAGCCGTTCATCCAGAACATGGGTATAGATTTCGGTGCTGGTTATGTCGGCGTGCCCCAATAAGGTCTGGATGATCCTTAAATCGGCGCCGTTAGCCAACAGGTGGGTCGCAAAGGCGTGGCGCAATGTGTGGGGCGTTACCTTGGATGGGTTCACCCCAGCCGCATATGCCAGATCCTTGATCAGCCCATAAAACCAATGCCGCGTCAGGTGGCCCAGTTTACCACGGGACGGAAACAGAAACGACGACCCCGGTTTGCCATCTTTGGTTGCCTGATCCTGCGCGCGGTCACGGGCCGCCAACCAACCAGTAATGGCATCGCGCGCGGGTTGGGACAGGGGAACCATGCGTTCCTTGCCGCCCTTTCCCCTGATCAGCAACATTTTGGGGTCACCCCGGGCGGCTGAGACTGGCAGGCTAACCAATTCAGTTACCCGCATGCCGGTGGCATACAGCAGTTCCATCAGGCAGGAATTGCGCAGGTTTTCGTCGTTGTTTTTACCGATGCGGGTGGCGGCCTGTAACAGGTCGCCAACTTCGCCCTGATCCAGAACCTTGGGCAGGCGCTTGTCGCGGCCCGGCCCTTTGATCTGGATCGCCGGGTTGTCCTTGCGCCAGCCTTCTTCAAACCCAAAACGAAACAGCTGTTTTACCGCCGACAAACGGCGCGCCCGTGTGGACGCCGCCAACCCCTGAATGTCGCAATCAATCAGGTAGGCCTCTATATCGCCCCGCCCACAGGTGTTGAAAACTTTGTTTTTTGCCGTCAGCCATCCTGAAAAATCATTCAGGTCGCGGGCATAGGCCAACAGGGTGTTGTTGGCGGCGTCCAGTTCTGCCGATTGTGCCTCAAGAAAACTTTGGATTTGGCGTGCCATCATGGTCATCCGCGCCGCTCCAGCAACAGCAATTGCAGGGCCGCGCGGCGCGCCAGATCTTCCAGCCCGACCGCACGAAAAAACGCCAGTGCATCGCTTAGTTCATCCAGATCCCCGTGAGAGCCATTTTGAAACAGGTCAATCGCGCGCAGTATTGCTTCGCCCAGACGATCGTTTGTTGTCAGGGATTGCAGACGAATGGGGACACCATCGGCCCGAAACCCGTCCTGCAGGGCGGCCGTTATCGGATCGGCGGCAAACACCGGCCCCGGATTGCCGGATGCAATGGCCTTTAACAGATGTTGGCGGTCATTTGTCGGGGTGAAATCCTGTGCAACAACTTCGTAATCATCAGACAACAGCCCAATTTCAAAGACCAGTTCACGGGCGTCCCCCGGCAATGTCATTTGCGACAGGCGGCGGGAAAACAGCGTGGCAAAGGGAACTTCCAATTCAGCCAGTTCGATTTCGCGCCATGCGGCGGGCAGGGCGGCCACAACCGCCTGTGCATCCCCGCCTGTAAGGGCCTGATCCAGTTTTTGAATGGCCTTCACCCGGTCCCAGACCCCGCCCGATGCGGCCGGACGGCGTTCACTGTAAAGGCCCAGTAATTGGTTTGGGTCAACGGCCCCGGTGCGCACCAGACGTTCGGCGGCTTCTATCTGGGCCTTCCAGCCGGTGTTGGCATGCAGGTCCGCATGGGCAAATGCGCGGGGCAGGCCGGTTGTTGGAATTGGCTCGCCAATGGCTTCAAGCAAACGAAACACCAATGGGCTGGGGCGTTCGGGGACGGTTAGCCTTGGTTCACCTTCAAACAGCATCGGGTCCAGAAACCGTGCCAAAAGGGCATCTTCAAATTCATCTAAAAAGCCAAGGGCGCGCCCGGTTTCAAGGGACAAGGCGGCGGCGTCCCAGTCCCCGCCACGGGCCAGACAAAACACCCGCGCCGGAAATGTCGGTGACAGGGACGGGGTGGTGCGCAATGTGGCACAGCCCAAATCTTCGACCCGCAACAGCAGGGAAACATCAAAGGCACGGCGAAATAGTTCTGGCCTGTTCTGACCCGACAGAACCAACAGGGATTTTGCCTGTTCCAACGCCCCCATGGCCAGCAATGTGTCCAGACGGGCCAGAAATAGTTTAGCGTCGGGGCCGGAATCAACCGGTGGATCCAGCTCTGCCAACAGCAGGGTGCGAATCATGTCCTGCATCGCGGGCATTATATCGACCCGCTCTGCCTGTAATCGCCCCGCCAAATTTGCCGAGCGGCTGTTCCCCCACAGGCCCCGTGGCAGGCCAGTGACACTGGTAGGAAGCAGGCCGATTGCATCCGGTGATGGCCCGGCAATATCGGAAACTGACACGTTTTCAGGCAGCGCATTGGTTGCGATGTCTGCATGTGGTGATGTTGTAATCTGTAATCGCGGCGCTGTCAGGCTGTCAGACAGCCAGTCTATTGCGGACAAAGGCGTTTGCGCCCCCGCACCAGCGCCAAACCACGCCAAAACCAGCGTAAGAAACCCGGTGGTTCTAGTTAACATTCAGCGTTACCGGTTCGCGGACATCGCTGGTGTCAGGCGACAGATCACCGAAATAGGCATATCCGACCAGGGCCACAAACCCGACCACAACCAAAAACAACAGCAATTTAAAACTCTTGCCAAACATATCAGTGCCTTTCTGCCCATGCCCGCGGAATAGACCACTCTGAATGGTGGCCTTTGTTGCTTTATATATGGCATCTTTGGAAAGTTCACGCCATTCAGGACATCTAATTCGTGCGCGGGGCTTTGCCAGTTGCAATATAAGTTGAAAAAGACAGTTGTCCTTGTCGGGATGATGGGGGCCGGCAAAACGGCCGTGGGCGGTGCCTTGGCGCGGATACTTGGTGTGGGCTTTCGCGATTCTGATGATGAACTGGTCAAAGCCGCCAACATGAGCATTGCTGAAATTTTCACCCGCGACGGGGAAGAATTTTTCAGGGTTCGTGAAACTGAGGTCCTTAACAGGTTGCTGGACGAAGAACCGGGTATCCTGTCCACCGGCGGTGGCGCCTTTTTGTCGGATTTGAACCGGGAAATCATTGACCAAAAGGCGGTGGCCCTTTGGTTGCGTGCTGATCAGGATCTGCTCTGGTCGCGGGTGCGCCATAAAAATACGCGCCCTTTGCTGCAAACCGACAACCCCCGCCAAACATTGCGTGAATTGTGCGAAAAACGTGAACCACTTTATGCACATGCCGCCCTGTCAGTGGTCGCCCGACCCGATTATTCAATAGAAGCCATGGCGATGGCCGTTATTGATAAACTGTTGAACCACAGTGATGTTCTGGAAAGGTGCTAAATGATTGATGTTGTTCGGGTTCCCTTGGGGGACAGGGCCTATGATGTGCGTATTGGGCGGGGCCTTCTGGCCCGGGCTGGCGGCGAAATCGCACCACTGCTAACACAGCCACGGGTTGCGGTCATTGCCGATGAAACCGTCGCGGGCTTGCACCTTGACGCCCTGCGCTCTGGTTTGGCCAGTCGTGGTATATCAATGGTGTCATTGAATTTACCTGCGGGCGAAGGCACCAAAAGCTGGGAACATTTTTCACATAGTGTCGAATGGCTGCTGGACCAAAAAATCGAACGGGGTGATGTGGTTATTGCCTTTGGCGGTGGCGTGATCGGTGATCTGGTGGGGTTTGCCGCTGCGGTGTTGCGCCGGGGTGTTCGGTTTGTTCAAATCCCAACGTCGCTGTTGGCGCAAGTGGACAGTTCTGTTGGTGGCAAAACCGGCATAAATTCCAAGCATGGCAAAAACCTGATTGGCGCGTTCCACCAACCATCACTTGTGCTGGCCGATATTGATATACTGGGCACGCTCACCGCGCGTGATTTCCTGTCGGGCTATGGTGAGGTTGTAAAATATGGCCTGCTGGGGGATGCGGATTTCTTTGAATGGCTTGAATCCAATGGCCCAGCCCTGGCCGCCGGTGATCTGGTGCTAAGACAAGAGGCCGTGCGCCGCTCTGTCCAAATGAAGGCTGATATTGTCGGCCGCGACGAAACCGAACAGGGGGAACGCGCCCTGTTAAATCTGGGCCACACATTCTGCCATGCCCTTGAAAACGCAACAGGTTATTGCGACCGCTTACTACACGGCGAAGGTGTCGCCATTGGTTGCGCGCTGGCGTTTGAAACATCCGCCCGCCTTGGCCTGTGCTCACAAGAAGCCCCCAGCCGCGTTCGCGCGCACCTAAAGGCAATGGGGATGAAAACCGATATTTCAGATATCCCCGGTAACCTGCCAGATGCAGACACCCTGATGGGGCTGATGTTGCAGGACAAAAAGATGCTGGGCGGCAAACTGCATTTCGTCATGGTCCACGGGATTGGCGACGCCTTCGTTACATCCGACGTTGACCCTGATGTGGTGAAATCGGTCCTGTCAGACGCACTGTCCTGAACGCCCAATAAATCTTCTGTTCAAAAATATCCCCGCCGGAGGCAAATCGGGCCCCGCAGGGCCCGAAAAATCATATCAATACTGCAGACTGAGGTGGAAATTCCTAGAACGGGATTTCGTCATCCATGTCACTTGCCGGGCCGGGGCCGCCATAACCACCGTCATTTCCGCCACCGCCCTGTTGGCCTGAACTGTAACCACCGCCGCCGCCGCCGCTGCTGCTGCCACTACCGCCGCCGCTGCCGTCACCGCGTCCATCCAGCATGGTCAGGGTGCTGCCAAAGCCCTGCAATACCACCTCGGTGGAATAGCGGTCATTGCCGGACTGGTCCTGCCATTTGCGGGTTTGCAGTTTGCCTTCGATATATACCTTGGCCCCCTTGCGCAGATATTGCTCGCAGACCCGAACCAAACCTTCGCTGAACACGGCAACCGAATGCCATTCGGTTTTTTCGCGCCGCTCACCGGAACTGCGATCTTTCCAGGTTTCTGATGTTGCGATCCGCAGGTTGCAGACCTTGCCGCCATTTTGAAATGTGCGAACTTCCGGGTCAGCACCCAGATTGCCGATCAGGATTACTTTGTTAACAGAACCAGCCATCTAGATATCTCCGTTCGATTCTTTGAATTTGCGCGTAGGTTACACCAGCTTATCTTGGTTAAACATCGCTTAATATACCCCACCACTGGCAGTTTTTTTATTTTTTCCTATATAGTGGGAACCATAAGGTGGGGTTGGATTGTGCGTATCCGTTTTGTTGTTTGTCTGGTGATTATTGGCGTGGCTGGCCCGGCCCACGCCGAGGGCCTGTTTGTGTCGTCAAAGTCGCGCACTGATTTGCTGCGCTCGCAACTCAACGTGCTGGATAATCGCGCAGCGACGCAATATTCTGGCTCTGTGCGCCTTCAACCGCCCAAGGCCATCATCCCCGGAACCCCTGGGGCACTGGCAGCCATTGACGCCAAAGACAGCCCCTATCTGGTGCCGGCCCAAACGGCGGCAAAAACCTATGGCATTCCCGAAGGGCTGTTTATCCGCCTGATCCAGCAGGAAAGCGGCTGGAACCCGGCGGCCCTGTCGCCAAAGGGGGCCATTGGGCTGGCACAGCTGATGCCCGCCACAGCCCGCCTGTTAAAGGTTGATCCGCAAAATCCATCGGAAAACCTGAACGGTGGCGCGCGGTATTTACGGATGATGTTTGACAGGTTCGGGTCATGGAACCTGGCCCTTGCGGCCTATAACGCGGGGCCAGAGGCGGTGGCGAAATACAACGGCATCCCGCCCTATGCTGAGACACAGAATTACGTGCAGGTGATACTGGCAACCCCATGAATGCCATGTGCCTGATGTTCGGTTTGCAATAAATGCTTACATGAGCCGCTAAAAACAAATGCAGAATCAGATGCTTAGGGTCAGACTTATTCAGCCGCAACCTTGATCACCGGTTCCATTTCGGCAAGGGTTTCGCCTGAAAGGTGGCATTTAATTTCGTGACCTTCGGCAAGGGTGCGTACGGCTGGCATTTCGCGCTCACACAGCCCATCCGCAACCTGATCTTTCCAGCGACAGCGGGTCTGAAACGGGCAACCGGGGGGCGGGTCCATCGCGGATGGGATGTCGCCCTCTAGCACGATATGTTTCTTTTCAACGCTGGTGTCGGCAATCGGAACAGCGGATAATAATGCCTCGGTATAGGGGTGATAGGGCGGGGCAAAGACCTGATCTGTATCGCCAATTTCCACCACATGGCCCAGATACATCACCATCACCCGGTCACTTAGATAGCGCACGATTGACAGGTCATGGCTGATGAACAACAGGGTGGTTTTTTCGTTGCGCTGAATTTCCATCAACAGGTCCGTCACTGCCGCCTGCACCGAAACGTCCAGTGCTGAAACCGGTTCATCCGCCACCACAATCCGTGCACCACCGGAAAAAGCGCGTGCGATTCCAACACGTTGCTTTTGCCCGCCGGACAATTGGCGCGGCATACGGTCGGCAAATTCGCGGGGTAGTTTGACCAGATCAAGCAGTTCCAACATGCGCTGGCGCCGCTCGGCGTCGGTGTCACCGATGCCAAAAACTTCAAGGGCGCGCACGATCTGGCGCCCCACGGTCATGGATGGGTTCAGGGTGTCGAACGGGTTTTGAAACACCATCTGTACGGATGACACGGTTTTGGTGTCGCGGTTTTCTATCGGGATGTCCTGAATTTGGCGGCCATCCAGTTCGATGGTGCCGTCAGTGGCCGTTTCCAGCCCCATAAGAACCTTGGCAAACGTGGATTTGCCACAGCCGCTTTCACCGACAATGGCGAGTGTTTCGCTTTCATGGGCGACAAAGGACAGGGTTTCATTGGCTTTGACCACCTTTTTGTCGCCGCCGCCAAACAGAGCATTGGCGGCAACTTCATAGTGCTTTTTCAGGTTATCTATTTTCAGCACCACATCACCGACAGGTGCTTTTTCCTTTATTTCCCCTATGGTTACAGGTGCGTCCCAGTCGATTTCATTGAACTTCAGACAACGGGAGGCATGGCGTGTATCGCCCGCAACTGTCCCCATGTGGATATCATCGGCATCACAGCGGCCGGGTTCAAAATAATCGCAGCGCGGGCCAAAGTTACAGCCCGGCGGGCGTTCGTGGGGCAGGGGGAAGTTGCCGGGAATAGCCACCAGCGGGTGGGCGTTTTTGTCAGCACCGGGCAGGGGGATCGAACGAAATAAGGCCTGTGTATAAGGGTGTTGCATCTTGTCAAAGACGTCTTTGATTGACCCGGTTTCAACGGCCTCACCGGAATACATCACGCAGATGCGGTCACAGGTTTCCAGGATCAGGCCAAGGTTGTGGCTGATGAACAGCATTGAGGTGCCGTATTTTTTGCCAAGGTCCTTGACCAGTTCGACAACTGCGGCCTCAACGGTCACGTCCAGTGCGGTGGTCGGTTCATCAAGGATCAGCAAAGAAGGCTTTGACATCAAGGCCATAGCGATCACAATCCGCTGTTGCTGACCGCCGGACAACTGGTGGGGATAGCTGGCCAGTATCCGTTCCGGGTCGGGAAGTTTCACGTCGGTGACCACCTCAAGCGCGCGGGCATAGGCGTCTTTTTCGGTCACATTTTCATGGATCATCGGCACTTCCATCAGCTGTTTGCCGATCTTCATTGCCGGGTTCAGGGATGCCATAGGCTCTTGATATATCATGGCAATTTCGCTGCCGCGTATATCGCGCAGCTCAGTCTCGGACATGGTGTTCAGATCACGGCCCTTGAACTTGATCGATCCGCCAACGATGCGACCGTTTACGCCAAGGTCCTGCATCACCCCAAGGGCCACGGTGGATTTGCCACAGCCACTTTCACCAACCAAACCAAGGGCTTCGCCGGGCATGACGGTGGCAGAAAAATCCATCACGGCGGGGATTTCACGCAGCCGGGTGAAGAATGAGATTGATAAATCTGTTATCTCGAGGATCGGGCCATTGGTGTCCGGGTTGGGCATTAACCATTCCTCTCGGCTTGCAATTTCGGACCATCGGAAACCCATATGATTCCCATATGAATTCCATATGACTCAGGAATCACCACAGCGCTGTTAACCTTTTGCATGGTTCAATCCCTCAGGCTTTCTTCGCGCAGGCCATCGGCCAGCAGGTTGAGGCCCAGCACCAGCGTCATCAGTGCCAGTGCGGGGGGCAGGGCGCGGTGTGGATAGACCGACAACAGCTTGCGCCCGGCATTGATGGTTGTACCCCAGTCCGGGCTTTCGCTTTCCAACCCCAGACCAAAGAACCCCAACGTCCCCAGCAGGATCGTGGTGTAACCAATGCGCAGGCAAAAATCGACGATCAGCGGCCCGCGTGCATTGGGCAGAATTTCCCACAGCATGATGTACCATGCCCCTTCGCCACGGGTTTGTGCGGCGGCGACATAATCGCGGGTGCGGATATCCAGCACCAGCCCACGCACGATGCGAAACACCGTTGGTGAATTCACAAACACCACCGACACAAACACCACCAGCAGGTTGCCGGGGATGTCGAACAGGTCAATCCAGCGTGGCACAAAGGAAATAACAGTGCCCGGTTCGCTGATTAGTGACAAATAAAGGGTCACGCTAACCAACAGTGTCACCCCGACATACAGGTTTCGTTTTGCCGGTTGGGTGTAAAAGCGTGAATTCAACAGTACCGTCAGAAAAATGATCGGAAAAATAAACAGCACCGCCGCCATATAGGCCGGGATACCGGTTTCAACAATTTCGGGTGTCACCAGCAGGTAAAACAGCAGGATCACCGGAAAGGCCAGCACCAGATTGGAAATGAACGATAGGACGGTGTCGAATTTGCCACCGTAATAGCCCGCCGGCAGGCCAAGGGTGATGCCGACCATAAAGGCGAACACGGTTGCCAGTGGCGCAATTTTCACCACGATCCAACTGCCGGCCACCATGCGGCTAAACACATCGCGCGCCAATGTGTCCCCGCCAAGCAGGTAATAGCCGCTGCCGTCGGGCAGGGGCGTGCCGGGCAGTTTGTATTTCATGCCTGACACTTGGGACAGTGGATCATTCAGGATGATCAGGTCAAAGGCGGCGTATATGCCGGTAAAGACCCAGAACATCACCAGCGCAAAGCCGATCATGCCGACGGTGCTGTCGAACAGTTTTCCATAAAGGCCAAGGCGTCGCTTGAACCTGATCGACATGCCAAACAGAACGATCAGTGAAATCCAGATCGGCGTGAACTGCAAAAATATGCGGACGATAATGCCGCCCCAGGATAATGGTTCCATCACGAGGCTCCTTTAAGCTATCCGAATGCGTGGGTTCAAAAAGACATAGCCAACGTCCGATATCAGCTGTGTAACAAGCACGACAAACACCGCCACCACTGAACTGGCCAGCAGCAGTTCAATGTCATTGTTGCCGGCGGCCTGTACAAGCGTCCAGCCAAAGCCCTTGTAGTTAAACAGGGTTTCAACAATTACCACGCCGTTCAACAGCCACGGAAATTGCAACATAATCACGGTAAACGGTGCGATCAGTGCATTTCGAAGGGCGTGTTTTATCACGATGTTTGGAAAGCTGACGCCTTTCAGGCGGGCGGTGCGGATATATTGGGATGTCATCACTTCGGCCATGCTGGCGCGGGTCATGCGGGCGATATAGCCGATGCCATACAGGGCAATGGTCAGCACCGGCAGGAAAAAGTTTTCAAATGTTGCGTTATCCATGGCCGATGTGGCGGTGCCTTTGAACCATTTCAATCCAAAGGCAGAGGATGCAAAGATTGAAATCAGGATCACGCCGGATACATATTCCGGGGTGGCGGTGGTGGTGATTGAAACGGTGGACAGGGTGCGGTCCAGTTTGGAGCCTTCGCGCATACCGGCAAGCACCCCCAGGATCAGGGCCGATGGCACCATAAGCACCATCACCCAGAACATCAGTTTGCCGGTTTTGCCAAGGCGGCGTGCGATGATGGTGCTGACGTCTTCTTTGAACACGGTTGAATAGCCCCAGTCGCCCTGAACAACGCCGCAAAAACGGGGCGGGGTATCCACGGGTTTGCGTGCATCAATGCAGCGCCCGGTGGTTTTGCCGTCATCATTTGTATGGGTGAACCCCGGCAACACGCCCAGCCATTCGCCATATTTCACCGGCGTTGATTGCAGATAGCCACGATTGCCCAGCCAGCTTTGAACCGCTTCGTCTGACATGCGTTGGTTGCCCTGACTTTTGGCCAGCTTTTCAAGGTTCGGGTAAAGGTTCGTCAGGAAAAATACCACAAACGTCAGGCAAAGTGCCGTCAGGATCATCATCCCGACCCGGCGTAAAATGAATAGTCCCATGTTGGCCCCTGTTGTCGGCATTGGGAAAGGCGCCATTTATTGGCGCAAACCTGTCGCGATTTATGTCAAAGCGATCAAGGTAACTGGCCGCCCCCACATTCGGGGGCGGCCAGTTGTTTTATCAGGCTGACAGGCCCAGTTTATAGACGTGAATTTCAAATGTCGGGTGCATCTCGGCGTTGACCACCCCATCACGGAAATGGCGATAGAGCGAACGCCAGTAAGGCTGAATTGTTACGCCTTCTTCTTGCATGATGGTCTGGATACGCACCATCACCTTGCGCCGTTCATCCGCGTTTGAAATTGCCAGGGCTTTGTTCAGCAATGTGTCGAATTCTTCGTTGGCAAAGCCACTTTCGTTCCAGGCCTCGCCGGAACGGTATGCCAGTGCCAGCACCTGAACACCAAGGGGGCGCATGTTCCAGTTGGTTGAACTGAACGGATATTTTGTCCAGTCGTTCCAGAACGTACTGCCGGGCAGGATGGTGCGTTTGACCTTGATACCCGCATCGCGCAGTTGCGCGGCGACGGCATCGGTGGTGTTTTTGCGCCAGTCATCGTCGATCGACACCAGTTCATGTTCATAGTCCGCCATTCCGGCCTCTTCCATCAGGGCCTTGGCGGCGGCACCGTCAACAACCTGTGGTGCAAGTTCGGCGTATTCCGGGTGGATCGGGCAAACATGGTGGTTTTCCGCGGGGGTGCCGCGGCTGCCGTAACCAAGTTCAAGGCAGACCGAGTTATCAACAGCCATTGCCAGCGCACGGCGCACGCGGGCGTCTGCGTATGGTTTTGTGCCGTCAACTTCTGCCAGTTGATTGGGGCGAATGACCACGGTGGCGGCGGTTACGGCCTCGGATGAATTCCAGCCGATGCTGTCCATAAGGTCAACAAAATCGGACGCGGTGTCATAGAACATGTCAACTTCTTCAGATTCCGCCGCAGCCACAAATGCAGAAGGATCAGTGCCATAATCAATGTATTCAATCCGGTCCAGATGGGCGCCGCCACCTTCCAGCGCGTCATGCCCCCACCATGTGTGGTTTTCGTTGCGCGCCAGCACACCTTTTACGCCCACTTCCAGACTTTCGGGCAGGTAAGGGCCAGTGCCAACGGCCGTTTCCAGCATTGCATCGGGGTTATGACTGCTGTGAACGATCGCTGCCGGGTAATCGGCCATGCCTGAAATGATTGAAATATCAGGCGTTGGCAGGGTCAAACGAACGGTGTGACTGTCGATAACCTTGATAGAACCGGCGATTGCCTGATTGGTATCGGCGTCGATAATGGCCGACACGCGGGCCGCCATTGAATTGCCTTCGACATCTTTGTCGGCCCAGTCGGCGATGTTGCGTGCAACATCATCCGCGGTGAAATCATCGCCGTTGTTCCATTTTACGCCCTTGCGCACATTCAGGGTGTAAACGGTGGCGTCATCATTCACGTCCCAGCTTTCCAGCAACATACCGCGAAAGGTGCCGTCACGGTTGTATTCAACCAGATATTCCAGCCAGCCACGGGTAAAGTTGGCGATCTGCGACCAGTCAAATGTGCGCGGATCTTTCAGGGCGCGCACTTCTTGTTGGATGCGCAGGGTGCCACCGGCCATGATGTTGCCTGCCGCCTGAACAGGGGCTGTAAGGCCGATCAGGCCATATGCGGCGGCGGTGGTGACCCCAAGGGCAGAACTGCGCGCCAGAAATTCGCGCCGGCTAAGTTTTCCGGCCTTGCATTCGTCGGCGTACATTTTCGCGGCGCGGTGCATTGGCTTTCCGTTGATGGTGTCTAGTGGCATCTTTTTCTCCCGGTAAAATTTGCTAAAACGTTTATGATAATAGGGTCGGCTGCATAAAGCCGATGGCTGTCGTTATTGGTTATTTGGTATGGCCCCCCTGGTCTTATTGGTATTCCCACATGAAAATGGGCTAGCGTCTATGCTTGATTTCGCCAGATAATAGTCCAAAAACGACATTCCCCCCATTCAAAAACGACAATGGGCCCGCAAGCAAGGGGAAAAGGGCCTTGACCGGAAAACTATTTGTTACTGGCTGGACAGACTGGATTTTCTGAAAGAGGTCGGGGTTTTGCCGGAATATTTCTGAAATGCCCGTGTGAAATAGGCCGCCGAGGTAAAACCAAGGTGTTCGGCGATATCTTTGACCGGCGTTGGGGTTTCGGCCAGCAGGCGGCGGGCCTCAAAGTGGATACGTTCACTTAGCAGGATCGACGCAGGCCGCCCGCAGGCGATATTGCAGACCCGTGACAGGTGGGTGGGGGTGACACCCAGTTCGCGCGCATAATTGGCAACTGATTTGGACATATGGTAATCGCGTTCAACCAGTGCGGTATAGGCGGCCGCCAGACGGCGGGATGTGTCCAGTTCGATTTCAGATTCGGGCATGGTTTCGGCCTGACGGCGCAGCCAGACCGACAACAGACCACCATGGTGTATCAGGGCACGATCCTGACCGGACAGTTTGCGTTCACTTTCGCGCTGAATGTTATCGACCATCACGCTAAGTTCGGCGTGGCGTGCCGCATCCCGAAACCGCAGGTGCAGGGGTTCGGTTGGCAGGTCAATATCTATGTTGTCGGGAAAAAATACGATTGAGCCGAAGATTTGACCAATCAGGTCAAAGCCATGCATGGTACCGGCAGGGATGAACACCGCATTGTGCGGCCCGTACCCACGGGTGACACCCGAAACAGTGATGCGCCCCTGACCCTTGGTGAACCAGATCAGCATGTGCTGGGAATAGCTGCGCATGGCTTCTGTACGCCAGCGCCCCCCCCGTGAAAATTGCGGCAATGGCACGACGCGAAAGCCGTTTTCAGGTTGTTCTAATATGTTCATTTGTGGCGGCAGTCATTGTTTTTGGGGCAGAACTCAGTGTTCGGTTTGTGAAAGTTATGTCAGGAAGTCCTTAAAAGATAGACGTTTTTTTCGCCCCTATGGTGATTCGCAAGATATTGGCACCGATGCATTTTCAGCCGCCAGATATAGCTGGGGTCAGGGTAAATTCAGCCCCGACCAACCGGCCATGCGGGCGCGAAACCAGCTGCGCTGACGCTTGGCGTACTGGCGTGTGGCGATTGTTGCAGAATCACGTGCCGCGTCCAGTGACAGGGTTCCGGCAAGGTATTGGATCAACTGACTGGCGCCGATTGCCTTGGCCGAGGGCAGGGCCGGGTTCCAGCCCGGCGCGTTTGTGCGGGCTTCGTCCAGTGCGCCACCTGACAACATGGCGTCAAAGCGGCTGGCGATCCGTTGGTTCAACCAGTCTTTGTCGGCATTCAGCAGGATCGGGTGGGTGTTTTGCAGGGGCAAAACCGGTGGCGGGGTGCTATCTTGCCACTGGGCCAGTGATTTCCCGGTGGTGCGCCACACTTCCCATGCCCTTTGGATGCGCACGGGGTTTTTGGTATCGATGCGCGCCCGTGTGTCGGGGTCAATCTCATCCAACATATCCCCCAGTTCCCCGGCGGCGATTTTCTGGTCGCCAAGGGCGCGGATATCGGGCGCGGTTGGCGGTATATCGGCCAGCCCCTGTGTCAGGGCGGTGAAATACAGCCCTGTGCCGCCCACAATAATCGGCCTTTGCCCGGTGGTCAGCAGGGGGGTGACATCACGCAGCCAGTGGCCGACCGAATAGGCGAAATCCCCGGCCACATGGCCGTAAAGATGGTGTTGGTGCTGGGTTTCATCGGCGGCCGTCGGGCGCGCTGTCAGCACGCGCCAGTCGGAAAACACCTGCAACGCATCGGCGTTCACAATCACGCCGCCATATTTGGCCGCCAGTTCACCCGCCAGCGCCGATTTGCCCGACGCGGTTGGCCCGGCAATCAGGATTGGCAGTTCTTTTGATATATTTTGCAGAGATGACAACATGTTACGGGGCAGTTTCTATTGGGTGATCCGGGGCTGGGTGATTTTATTTTTGGGTAAATTCAGTTTCATTGGTTTCCTGCATTGAACACAATGCCTTTTTGCGACATTTTGCGCCAGATTTCCAAATTAAAAAACAGGGGTGTTATTTATGAGTGAGCAGGACCAAGGTCAGCCCGCCACGAAATATAAACGTGTTCTTCTGAAGATCTCGGGTGAGGCCCTGATGGGCGATCAGGGGTACGGGTTGCATCCGCCAACCGTCAGCCGCATCGCGGATGAGGTAAAGTCAGTTCACAGCCTTGGCATTGAGATCTGCATGGTCATCGGCGGCGGCAATATTTTCCGCGGCCTTCAGGGCAGCGCGCAGGGGATGGAACGCACCACCGCCGATTATATGGGGATGCTGGGCACGGTGATGAACGCGCTGGCGATGCAGGCCGCCCTGGAAGACAAGGGTGTTTTCACCCGCGTGATCAGCGCCATCCCGATGGATCAGGTCTGTGAGCCTTACATCAGGCGGCGCGCGGTGCGTCACCTTGAAAAGGCGCGGGTCTGTATTTTTGCCGCCGGGACAGGCAACCCGTTTTTCACCACCGACACCGCCGCGACCCTGCGGGCCAGCGAAATGAACTGCGAAGCAATTTTCAAGGGCACTAAGGTGGACGGGGTTTACGACAAGGACCCGGAAAAACACGACGACGCCAAGCGCTATGACAATATCAGCTATGATGAGGTTCTGGCCAAGCGTCTGGGGGTGATGGATGCCTCGGCGATTGCGTTGGCGCGGGACAACGACCTGCCAATCATCGTGTTTTCATTGGATGAACCGGGGGGCTTTCGTGGTATCCTGCGGGGCGAAGGCACCTATACAACTGTCGGCGGTTAACTTAATCAGGGCATTAAGGGCGGCTGAAACAGCAATAATAACAGCAAGAGTGGTACGATGTCAGACGATTTAGAAATTGACCTGGATGATATTGAACGTCGGATGGACGGGGCGATGACATCGCTTCGGGCCGAATTTGCAACCCTGCGCACCGGACGGGCGTCTGCCACGATGGTAGAACCGATCATGGTAAACGCCTACGGCGCTATGACCCCGATCAACCAGGTTGGCACGGTCAATGTGCCCGAACCACGGATGGTGACGATTAACATTTGGGACAAGGCACTGGTGGGGGCGGCCGAAAAGGCGATCCGTGACAGTGGTCTGGGCATCAACCCGGTGATTGATGGCACAATTATTCGCCTGCCAATCCCTGAGCTGAACGAAGAACGCCGCCGCGAGCTGACCAAGGTTGGTGCCCAATACGCCGAAAGCGCGCGTATTGCGGTGCGCAATGTGCGACGTGATGGCATGGATCAGCTGAAAAAAGCACTGGCCGATGGCATGTCCGAAGACGACAACAAAATCTGGCATGAAGAAGTTCAGGAATTAACCAACAAAGCAATTGCCGCGATCGACAGCACGCTTGAAAACAAACAGGCCGAAATTATGCAGGTCTGACGTTTTTGGCGTTACCTTGCAGTGAGGAATTATTTTGAAAGACAACACCCAAGCCGCCCCCCGGCATGTGGCCATAATTATGGATGGCAACGGCAGGTGGGCACAGGCCCGTGGTAAACCGCGCCTTTATGGCCACCGTGCGGGTGGTCGGCGGGTGCGTGAAATTCTGACGGCGTGCCCGGACCTTGGGGTTAAGTATTTGACAGTTTTCGCTTTTTCGACCGAAAACTGGAAACGGACACAGGCCGAAGTGACCGGCCTGATGACCCTGTTCAAGCGTTACATCACCCGCGAAGCAACGGCGTTGCGCGACAATGGTGTTTGTGTTCGTTTCATCGGTGACCGCATCCGGCTGGAGCCAAAGCTGGTCGAAATGATGGATAATCTGGAAAAGTTAACCAAAGATAACGATCTGGTGCATCTGACGGTGGCAATCAATTATGGGGGGCGTGACGAAGTTGCGCGTGCCACCAAGCGCCTTGCGTGTGATGTTAAGGCCGGAACGTTGGACCCCGAAGCGGTGGATGCTGAAACCCTGGCAAAATATCTGGACACCTGTGTTCTGCCCGACCCGGATCTGGTGATCCGCACCAGTGGCGAGGCGCGGATTTCCAATTTTCTGCTGTGGCAGTCGGCCTATTCGGAATACGAATTTATAGATACCCTGTGGCCGGATTTTTCCCGCGAAATATTTGCTGAAATTCTGGAAAATTTCGCCAAGCGCGAACGCCGCTATGGTGCCGTTGCCCAATGAGTGGCCCCGTACGTAAGTGGGATGATCTGCGCCCTAGAATCCTGACGGCTGTGGTGTTGATCGTGGTTGGTGGTGGGGCGCTGCTTGTGGGCAACTGGCCGTTGTTGGTTTTACTGGTGCTGGCCTGTGTTTTGATGTTTTGGGAACTGGCGCGACTGCTTAGCCCGGACCAAAAGATCGCCAACCTGTTGCAAAGCAAGCATAAGATTATCTTTGTTCTATATGGCGCACTGATTTTGGCGGGGTGTTTTTCGATCCTTTATACCCGGCAGATTTTTGGGCCTTATGTGTTCTGGTTGGTGGCGGTTGTGGTGGCGTCCGATGTGGCCGGGTATCTGGTGGGGCGCGTTGTTGGCGGGCCGAAATTCTGGCCCCGGATCAGCCCCAAAAAGACATGGTCGGGGACCATCGGGGGCTGGGTTGGGGCGGCGTTGGTGGGGATGTATTTTTCCAGCCTGTTGAATGATAATCTGGGTGTTGCCAGTGTTTTACTGGCCTTTGCAGCACAGCTGGGCGATATCGCCGAAAGTGCGATCAAACGCCGTGTCGGGGTCAAGGACAGTTCAAACCTGTTGCCGGGGCATGGTGGTTTGCTGGACCGGTTTGACGCGATGATTGCCACGTTCGCCCTGTGGCTGGTTATTTCGCCGTTTATTGTACAGATACCGGACTGGATTTAATGCGCCGCGTTTCAATTTTTGGCTCGACCGGGTCCATTGGCCAAAATACCCTTGATCTGATCCGTCGCCGACCGGGTGATTTTGAAATTGTCGCCCTGACGGGGGGGCGCAATATCAAACAACTGGCCGCCGATGCCCGTGAATTTGGGGCCGGGGTTGCGGTGACGGCCCATGAAGAATGCTATGATGATCTGGTGGCGGCTTTGTCGGGGTCTGGTGTGCAGGTGGCCGCCGGGGCCGGGGCCCTGACAGAGGCGGCAGAGCGCCCGGCGGATTGGATCATGTCGGCAATTGTCGGGGCGGCGGGGCTGGCGCCGGGGTTGAAGGCGCTGGAACAGGGCACCACGCTGGCGCTGGCCAATAAGGAAAGTCTGGTCACAGCCGGGCCATTGCTGTTGGACACCGCGCGCCGTTTCGGGGCAACCGTTTTGCCGGTGGACAGTGAACATTCGGCGGTTTTTCAGGGCTTGATCGGCGAAGACATCGCGACCGTGGAACGGGTGATCATCACCGCGTCCGGCGGCCCGTTTCGGGACTGGCCCGTGGGGCAACTGGCGCGTGCCACGCTGGAACAGGCATTGAACCACCCGAACTGGGCCATGGGCCAACGCATTACCATTGACAGTGCGTCGATGTTTAACAAAGCCTTGGAAGTCATAGAAACCAAAGAGTTTTTCGGTTTCACCCCCGATCAGATAGAGGTGATTGTTCACCCTGAAAGTCTGATCCATGCGCTGGTGGGGTTCAACGATGGGGCGTTGATGGCCCATCTTGGGCCACATGATATGCGCCACGCCATTGGCTTTGCGCTGAACTGGCCCCGGCGGATGGACCTGCCGGTTGAACGGCTGGATCTGGCGCGCATTGGCGGTTTGCGATTTGAGGCCCCGGATGAAGAACGTTTCCCCGCCCTGCGACTGGCGCGCGATGTTATGGCCACCGGCGGTCTGGCGGGGGCGGTGTTTAACGGCGCAAAAGAGGCCGTGCTGGACGGGTTTATTGCCGGGCAGATCGGGTTTTTGGATATGGCGGCCATTGTTGAGGATGTGTTGACGAAAATGTCAGCGGACAGTGGCCATATTGATGGCGCAATCACCCTTGATAACGTCGCCCAAACCGACCATTTGGCACGGGTACGCACCCGCGAAGCCATCGCCGCAAAAACATAAAGGGCATATACCTTGGAACTGATCAATCTGATCCCATCCTTTGGCAATCTTATCTTTACCATCGGGGCCTTTGTGGTTGCCCTGCTGGTGATCGTGGCGATCCACGAATATGGCCATTACATTGTTGGCCGCTGGTCGGGCATCCATGCCGAGGTATTTTCCTTGGGGTTTGGCCCGGTGATCTGGTCGCGGGCCGACAAACATGGCACCAAATGGCAGGTGGCGGCGTTGCCGTTTGGCGGTTATGTGAAATTTTTGGGCGATTCCAATGCCGCCAGTGGCAAGGACGGCGAGGCAATTAAGTCCCTGTCAGACGGTGACAAACGGCGCACCATGCATGGCGCCCCCCTGTGGGCGCGTGCGGCAACGGTGGCCGCGGGGCCTGCGTTTAATTTCATGCTGTCGATTGTGGTCTTTAGTGCCATTGTCGGGGTGCGCGGGATTGCGTCAGACCCGCTGACCATAGAAGAACTGCGCCCTATGCCGTTTGAAAATGGCCTGATGGCGGGGGATGAAATACTGGAAATCGCCGGGGTTGAGACCCCGAAACTGGAAGAATTCAGCGGCTTTATCGGGGATCTGCCAAAAACCGGCGGGCTTGATTATCTGGTGCGCCGGGATGGCGAAGAATTTAGTGTTGTGGCCCCCCATCCTTACCCTGCACTGGTGGTTGGGCTGACCCCCGGATCGGCCGCGATGGAGGCCAATATTGAAGTTGGCGATGTGATTTTAAGCATTGATACGATCCCGGTCGAAGTGTTTTCGACCCTGCGCGACTATGTTGGGGCCTCGGATGGTGGTGCATTGGCGTTTGAGGTTTGGCGGGATGGTGAAATATTAAACCTGACCCTGTCCCCGCGCCGGGTTGATTTACCGCTGGATGATGGCGGGTTTGAAACACGCTGGCTGATTGGGATCACCGGCGGGATGTTGTTTGAACCAAAAACCGCGTCCCCCGGTGTGGTTGGGGCGCTGGGCTATGGGGTGGATCAGACCTATTACATTGTGAAATCCAGCCTGTCGGGCCTGTATCATGTGATTGTTGGGTCAATTTCCACCTGTAATTTGCGCGGCCCCGTTGGGATTGCCCAGACATCCGGGGCGGCGGCCAGTCAGGGCGCGCTGACGTTTATCTGGTTTGTTGCGGTTTTATCCACGGCTGTGGGCATGTTGAACCTGTTTCCGATCCCAATTCTGGATGGCGGGCATTTGGTGTTTTACGCCTATGAAGCCGTGCGCGGTCGCCCCCCCAGTGACAAGGCCCTGCAATTGCTGATGATGGTGGGGCTGGCGCTGATGGCGATGCTGATGCTGTTTGCCCTAAGTAATGACCTGTTATGCCCCTGAAGATTGGGGCGGGATCGCCAGAGTGATGACATAATCCTGACATAGTCCGTGCCTAAAATTACAGTAACTGGATGAAACGGGACAAAGAAATGCAAGCACTACAAACCAGCTATAAAAGTCTGTCGCTTCTGTTCGATCTGAACTGGGACCGATTGCTGTATTTTGTGACCCTTGCGGTTGCGCTGTTGTTGGGGGCTTACGTGGGGTCCCTTTAGACCTATCCAACTGGAATTTGTGAATTTTTGCGCGTCCCGACCAAATGGTCCGGGGCGCGTTTTGCTGTTTTGACAAGCCTTCATAATCCCGTTACCAAAGTAGGTGGGACGTCTGCTAAATCTGCTCGAATCTGCTTAAATCTGCTTTGGAAATGGGGCTTATGCGCTATATTTTTTGTTGCCAATCGGACTTGGGGTCCGTTTTCATTAATTTACTTCGCCGTCTGGCTTTGGTATTTTTGTTTGCAATATCAATTACTTCGGTGATTGGCGTGGGTTCTGCCGAGGCGCAGACCTATCGATTTACGTCATTTTCGGTGCAGGGGAATGACCATATTGGTGACGAAAATATCATTGGGCAGGCTGGAATCACCCCGGGTAAATCCATTTCCGCATCGGCCCTGAATCAGGCGTATCAGCGGGTGGTGAACACCGGATTGTTCGAAAGTGTTGATTTTATCCCCCGTGGCCGGCGTCTGGTGATCAAGGTTGTTGAATTCCCGTCGATCAACCGGGTGAATGTGGAAGGCAACCGGCGCATCAGTGATGAAACCGCGCTGGGGCTGTTTCAGTCCAAGCCGCGCCTTGTGTTCAGCCCGAATGTTGTTGAACAGGACGCCGCCGCCCTTATTCAGGCCTACCGCGCCCAGGGCCGTTTGTCGGCCATGGTAACGCCGCGTATCATCAAACGGTCCAACAACCGGGTTGATGTGGTGTTTGAGGTAAGCGAAGGGCGCACAGTTGAGGTTGAGCGCCTGTCATTCGTCGGCAACCGCCAGTTTTCCGATGGCCGTTTGCGCCGGGTTTTGGAAACCAAACAGGCCGGATCCCTGCGCGCATTGATCCGTCAGGATAACTTTGTTGAGGACCGGATTGAATTTGATAAGGCCCTGCTGCGCGATTTTTATCAGGCACGCGGCTATATCGATTTTCAGACATTGTCAGTGGCGTCCGAGTTTTCGCGAGAGCGCAACGCCTTTTTCGTGACCTTCAATATCCGTGAGGGTCAGAAATACAAATTTGCCAACATCACCACCACCACCGACCTGCCAGAGGTGGATATTGCCAAGTTCCAGCGTGTGTCACGCATCAGGTCCGGGCAGGTCTATTCGCCCGAGGCCGTGGATAACACCATTGCGCGTCTGGAAAAGCTGGCCCTGAAAAAAGGTCTTAATCTGGTTCGTGTTGACCCACGGGTGACGCGCAATGACCGGGATATGACCCTTGATCTGGAATTCGCGCTGGTGCGCGGCCCGCGCATTTTTGTTGAGCGGATCGATATCGAAGGCAACGCCACGACACTGGACCGGGTTATTCGCCGCCAGTTCCGCGTTGTGGAAGGGGACCCGTTCAACCCCCGTGAAATCCGCGAAGCGGCCGCACGCATTCGTGCCCTTGGTTTGTTTAGTGCGGTTGGGGTTGATGCCCGTCAAAGCAGCGCGCCTGATCAGGTTGTGATCGATGTGGAAGTTCAGGAACAAAAAACTGGGTCACTGTCGTTTGGCGGGGCCTATAATTTTTCAACCGGTGTTGGGCTAACGGCCAAGTACATGGAACGAAATTTGCTGGGCCGTGGTCAGACGCTGAATTTCGATGTGATCCTTGGGCTGGACAATTCAACAGGCGGGCTGACGTTTATTGAACCTGCGTTTTTGGGGCGTGATCTGTCCTTCAGGCTGGATGGTGAATATCGCCAGACAGAATATGATTACACCAACTATGATACCCAAAAGGCGCTGATCCGGCCTTCGTTTGGCTTTCCTGTCAGCGAATTTGGCAAGATGAACGTGCGTTACGCCCTGTCCAACAACAAAATCTTTAATGTCGATGCCGGGTCATCGGCCGTTTTACATACCGAAGAAGCCGCAGGTGCGGTTCTGTCAAATTCTGTTGGCTATACGTTCACCTATGACACCCGCAATAAGGGCCTGAACCCCAGTGCCGGGGTTCTGTTGCAGTTTTCACAGGATTACGCCGCCCTTGGGGGGGGTGATAATTCACTGAAATCCACAGTGAAACTGGGCGGTGAGGCCAAGGTTTTCAATGATCAGGTTGCCCTGCGTGTCACGCTGGAAGGCGGAATGCTGGATTCATATGGTGCGACCAGTGTTCTGACCGATCGGTTTTTCCTGAATTCCACGAAACTGCGCGGGTTTTCCCCTGCGGGTGTCGGGCCACGGGATATGACGGCGGCAAATCAGGATGCATTGGGTGGTAACACCTATGCGGTTGCGCGCTTTGAAACAGAATTCCCACTGGGTCTGCCGGAAGAGCTGGGCATAAATGGCGGGTTGTTCTTTGATATCGGGTCGGTCTGGGATTTGGACAACACCAATGGGGGCGCTGTGGATGATACGATGCACCTGCGTTCAAGTGCTGGTATCTCAATATTCTGGAAAACGCCGATCGGGCCGTTGCGCTTTAACTTTTCGCAGGCTTTGCAAAAAGAAAGCTATGACAAGGTGCGCAATTTCGATCTGACCATATCAACGCAGTTTTAAATATGCGCCCAGGCAGGATGATCCAAAGGGCATTATTGATCGTAACACTGGTGTTGTGTGGCGCGCAGGTTGGTGCGCAGGAACTGGGTGTTACCCTGTCACCGATTGTGACGATTGACAGTGAACGGGTGTTTGGGTCTACGTTGGTGGGCCAACAGATTACGTCCAATCTGGAAGGGCAGGTTAAGGATCTGGCCACCGAAAACACCCGGATAGCCGCCGAGCTGGAAGCCGAAGAACTGGGGCTGACCGAAAAACGCGCTACTATGGAAATTGCCGATTTCCGGGTTCTGGCCGATGCATTTGATGAAAAAGTTCAGAAAATCCGTGCTGAGCAAGACGCAAAGCAACGCCAGTTACAGCAATTGCGCGAGGCAGAGCGCCAGTCATTTATCGAAGCGATAACGCCCCTGTTGTCCGAAATTGCCAGACGCCACGGGGCTGTTGCGGTTTTTGAACGTCGTAATGTATTGCTGTCTGCCGACAGCATTGATATTACTCAGGAAATCATTGACCGTATCGATGCGGCCCTGACCCATACCACGCCAGATAACGGCGCTGTTTCGCCGCCGGGCGACGCGCAGAACCCTGACGTCCCGCAATCAACCGATTAAACACAGGTTCTTGTGTCCCTAAGATTGGTTCGTTAGAAAAAGCGAAGAGCAAATAAAGGATCGTCCATGAGTCCCGAATTTTTAAGCGCCGATCTGGAACTTATTCAGAAGATCTTACCCCACCGGTATCCTTTTTTACTGGTGGACAAGGTTCGGGATGTTGTGCCGAATAAATCCGCCGTTGGGGTTAAGAACGTTACCTTTAACGAACCTCATTTTCAGGGCCATTTCCCCGGCAGCCCGATTATGCCCGGCGTCACAATAGTTGAGGCAATGGCGCAAACCGCCGGTGTTATGGTTGGCCTGTCATTGTCACTGTTGGACAATGAAATGCTGATTTATTTCATGAGCATCAACAACGCCAAGTTCCGCCGCAAGGTGGTGCCCGGTGATGTTTTGACGATGCATATTGAAACCATTCGTGGTGGTTCCAAGGTGTGGCGTTTTCAGGGGCGCGCAGAGGTGGACGGTGAACTGGCCGCGCAGGCAGAGTTCACGGCCATGATGGACAGCAAGTAGGCCAGCGATGGCAATTCATCCAGAAACAACGATTCACCCTTCGGCGATCATTGAACCGGGTGCCGACATTGCTGAAGGCTGCATTGTTGGCCCGTTTTGCACGGTTGGCGCAGATGTTGTTCTGGGTGCGCGGGTTGAATTGAAAAGCCACTGTGTGGTTGCCGGCATGACCGAAATTGGCGAAGAAACGATCATTTTTCCCTTTGCCGTTGTGGGCGAAGTCCCGCAGGATTTGAAATTCCGCGGTGAAAAAACCCGCCTGATCATCGGAAAACGCAACCGCATTCGTGAAGGCGCAACCCTGAATGTTGGCACCGATGGTGGTGGCGGGGTCACACGGGTTGGTGATGATTGCCTGATCATGACCGGTGCCCATGTGGGCCACGATGCAATTGTTGGTGATCGGGTGGTGATGGCCAATCAGGCGGCGTTGGCGGGGCACTGTGTTGTCGGGGACGACGTGATCATTGGCGGCCTGTCGGGTATTCATCAGTTCGTGCGCATTGGTAAGGGGGCCATTATTGGTGCGGTTACCATGGTGACCAACGACGTTATTCCCCATGGTCTGGTGCAAAGTTCGCGCGGCGAATTACATGGGCTAAACTTGGTCGGGCTGAAGCGGCGCGGGGTTTCGCGCGCTGATATTACCGCCCTGCGCGCCGCCTATCAGGCCCTGGCACAGGGTGACGGCGCATTTCAGGAACGCGCCCGGCGACTGGCACAGGAAACCGACAGCGCGCATGTGCGCGAAATTGTGGATTTCATCCTGACGGGCACTGGTCGTTCATTTCTGACCCCGGTTTAAGGCGGGAAAATGCTGGCACTTATCGCAGGGCAGGGACGTTTGCCGGGGGTGTTGGTTGAACGCCTGCGCCGCGACGACCGGCCATTTGCAGTTTTCGAAATGGACGGGTTTGCCGCCGATTTACGGGGGGATATGCCTGTCACCCGGTTTCGGCTGGAACATCTGGGCAGTCTGTTGAACGATTTGCAATCCGGTGGCTTTGACAGCGTGTGTTTTGCAGGCTCTGTCCGGCGCCCGGTAATTGACCCGGCGTTGATTGACGCGGCCACCGCGCCGCTGGTTGGGGCGATAAAACAGGCGATTTCCGGTGGTGACGACGGGGCATTGCGGGTGATTATGTCTTTGTTCGAAGATCGCGGGCTTGAAGTTTGCGCCGCCCATGACATCGTGCCCGAATTGCTGGTTGGTCCCGGTGTGCCCACGCGCCGGAAACCGGGCGCGCCCCATGAAGATGACGCAAAACGGGCCATCACGGTGCTGGGCGCGATGGGGGCGGTTGATCTGGGGCAGTCTTGTGTTGTCACCAAGGGACAGGTGATGGGGGTCGAAACCCAAAGTGGCACCGATTTCATGCTGCACAGCCTGTCACGGGTTGGCCCAAATGCCCAGGCACTGGCGCAGTTTCCCATGGGTGGAATATTATACAAAGCCCCCAAGCCCGGTCAGGACCGGCGCGCCGATTTGCCGACCATCGGGGTGAACACGATCAAGGGGGCCGTTGATGCCCGCCTTGAAGGGGTCGTGATAACGGCGGGCGGTGTTATGGTTCTGGACCTGCAACAGGTGGTGGCGCAATGTGACGC
>DAOURA010000162.1 GCA_030625325.1 Marinosulfonomonas sp. | reverse complement strand
CGTGGGGTGACATCCATTGGCGACGGCTGTCAGGACCTGCAAATTGACCGGTGCAGCTTCGTATCAAACGAACAATCGGTGGCCGCCACCAGCCGCACAACGATTGCCTTTAACGTCAACGCAAATGACACCAAAATCCGCGACAGCCGGTTCGAACGGTTCCGCCATACGGGTGTGTTATTTGGCAACGGGCACCTGATTGTTGGCAACCACTGGTTTCAGGGCGACAACCAAATTGATGCCCCCCGCCTTGGCGGGATGGTCTTTACCTATCCAAACCTGAAATCGGTGATCACCGGGAACTATATCGATAATTGCTTTATCGAATGGACCAATGAACATGATGCCAACCCGGATTTCGGGGTGGAATTTTCCTTTGGCGGGCTGACCGTCACCGGCAACATCTTTACCGCCAGTGACGTGGCCAGCTGGTTCAACTGGATCGTGCTGAAACCCTATGGAAGCGGGCATTTCATTCAGGGGCTGTCGGTTTCAGGCAACACGTTTAAATCCATCAACGGCAATATTGACCGGATTGAAACCGTGGATAATTCAATCGCCGACCTTGATTTCGGGCGCAGCCGCAATGTGGCCTTCGAAGGCAATACGTTCAACGGCATTGATCAGCCAACGATCAATCCGGTCACGCTTGAATTCATACAGGCGTCCGACGCGACAGGCTGGACACTGGACCCAAGTGGCTATCTGCCCTTTGGCGGCTGGGCGCGCAACGTAACATCTGTGGTGACAGAGGGCGCAATCACCAACGCCAGTGGCACTGGTATTTTTGCCCAGCCATATGCAACCACCAACTACGGGGCCAGCAATAATCTGGTGCAACTGACCTGGCCGGAAGATTGTAAGGGCAAGGTCATCGTCACAACCCGAATGGACAACCCATTTTAACGTAACAGCGGCAGGCCGGGGCACATCGTCCCGGCCTTTCGGTGTGATCTTCTGACTGGTCAATTACCAACGCCCTGCTAGACTGCCCAGCAGGAGGACCCCATGCCCACAATTTCCAAAGGTAATTCCCACCAAACGGTGATCACCACATTTGAAGTCACCCCCGGCACCGCCCATGATATTCTGGATGAACTGACCCAAGCCTATGATGTATGCATTAGCAAACAACCCGGTTTTATCGGTGCCGGCATTCATGTGAACGACGCCCAGACCCGGATCGCGAATTATTCCCAGTGGCAGCGGCGCGAAGATTTTCAGGCGATGCTGCGCACCGATGAAATGCGCGAACGCAACCGCCGCATCAATGCCCTGTGCAAAGGGTTTGAGCCGGTGATGTATGACGTCTGCAAAACATACGGATAACGCGACTTTTCAGGCTGTTTGACCCATCTCAAGGCGCCCATGGCAATTTTCGTCCAGACTACACCCGTAGGAAAGGAAGGATTGTTATGTATAAAAAAATTCTGGTTCCGGTCGCATTGGACCACCGGACAAACACAGCCATTGCGCTGAAAGTTGCGCGCAAACTGAAAGCAGAGGGTGGTGAAATAATTGCCCTTCATGCGGTTGAACCCATTCCCGGTTATGTCACCAACTACCTGCCTGCCGAACAGATAAGGGCAGGGCGTGAGGCCGCCAAGGCCGCACTGGTCGCGGAACTGGGCGGTGTAAGCGACGTGAAGGCCGAAATGATAAACGGCCCCTCTGGGCGTGCAATCACTGAATACGCCGCAGAACATGATGTGGACTGCATTGTTATTGCGTCCCACAAACCCGGATTACAGGACTATTTCCTTGGCTCAACTGCCGGGCGCGTCGTGCGCCATGCGGGCTGTGCGGTTCACGTCGTTCGCTGATTTAACCCCCCTGTTTGCGTGGCAAAATCCCTTGGGGTGGTCAAATTGTCGCAGCTAACATAACGTGACCCTGTGAAAGCGCGCTCAATAGCGGTGATATAAACACCGCAACCTTTTGGAAGGGGTTTTAATGGGACGTGTTTTCAAGACTTCTATAGCTATGGCTTTTTCGGCCGCAATATTACTTGGCTCTTCAATGTCTGCATTTGCAGACGGAAACGATTATTCGCATTCCGAAGAGGCACAAGACTATATCCACGGGGATCCTGAATTACCGTCGGACACATGGGTATTGTCGGCCGGTGGCCGGATCTATGACAACTGGTGGAATGCATTAGACAAGGATGAACCGGTTGGCACGCACTCGGCGTACCCCGCAACGGCCAAGAAATCTGGCACAACCACCTGGCGCTGTAAGGAATGCCACGGCTGGGACTATCGTGGTGTTGATGGCGTGTACCGTGGCGGCAGTCACCACACCGGGATCAAAGGGATCAATGGCGCAATCGGCAAGAACGAAGCAGATATTGCGGCCCTGATGCGCGCGCCACTGCACGGTTACACCAACGACATGATCAACGACGTGGAAATGGCCCGTCTTGCGGCGTTTGTTTCACGCGGGCAGGCGGACGTGTCCAGGTATGTTGATATGGCCACCCGGGAAATAAAATGGGGCGACCTGAACCACGGACGCGCCATATTCCAAAGCACCTGTGCCGCCTGTCATGGCTTTGACGGTCGCGCAATGGACTGGGGGGATGCGGATGAACCAAAATACGTGGGCACAGAAGCCCTGGCAGCCCCTGACGAAGTGTTCGGCAAGATCATGAATGGACACCCCGGTGTTGCCATGATCAACCTGCGCGCCTTTGGTGCCAGTGCCGCCCATGACGTCCTTAGCTATGCGGCAACATTGCCTGTTAAGTAGGTCAGAAAATCACGGCAGGGCGCGCCATCATGCGCGCCCTGCCCCACAGACCAAAACGGCCCATAACCTAGTATATACGCCTATTTTCCCCTTATTTTACAGCCTTTATTGCATTGATGTCGATCAACGACACGATCACGTGATGCAAGTATTATTCTGGCATTACCGGGAAAGATAAAAAGGAGTAATTGCTATGAAAATGTTCCGTTCAAGTATCAAAAAGTTACTGCCGACTGCTCTGGTTGTCAGTGTTGCGTCACTGGGCTTGGCCATGTCCGCCACCACCGCAAGTTCTGAAGAAATCGTGTCTTCAATAGCCCGCGGTGGGCTGCTGTATGATAAGTGGTACAAGGTCATAAAGGCCCCTAAACCGTCGGAAACCCATGCCGCCTGGCCCGCCAGCAACACCAAGAAAAAAGGTGACGCCACACAGCGCTGCAAAGCCTGTCATGGCTGGGATATCATGGGTAAGGACGGGGCCTATGCCTCGGGGTCTTACAAAACCGGGATTATGGGCCTGACCGGAATGGTCGGGCAACCAAATGATGCTGTGATTGCGGCCATCAAGGATTCCACCCACGGGTTTGCTGGCCAGATGGATGATCAGGACTATGTGGATCTGGCCAACTTTGTCACCAAAGGTCAGTTTGACATTGATGCCGTGATCAATCGCGAAACCAAAGCCGCAGTGGGCAATGCCGCAAAGGGTGAAGAATACTACAACACCGTTTGCGCAAACTGCCACGGGGCCGACGGCAAACTGCCAAAGGATCTAGAACATTCCCTTGGCGCGCTTTCCAACGGCAACCCATGGGAAATCATTCAGAAAATCATGAATGGTCAGCCCGGCGAACAAATGCCCGCGATGCGTGCCTTTGGGGTTGAAGTCTCGGCAGACATCCTTGCCTACCTGCAGACTTTGCCAAAAGAATAGGCACTGAACAATCGAATACTGCCCGCCTTTTTTACGGGGCGGGCAGTGAATTATTTCGAAGGGGTTTCAGCCATGTTTCGATTTATCAAAAGGCTTTGGAATTGGTTCTGGGGGCCGACCATACGCTTTGCCTGGGGCGCAATTATTCTGGTTGGCTTCGTTGGTGGTATTGTCTTCTGGGGCGGATTTCACACCGCGATGGAGGCCACAAACAGCCTGGAATTCTGCGTGTCCTGCCATGAAATGGATCAGTTGGTTTATCAGGAATATAAACAAACCGTTCACTATAAAAATGCATCCGGTGTGCGCGCAATCTGTTCGGATTGCCACGTGCCCCACGCGTGGGGCCCCAAGGTTATTCGCAAAATTCAGGCGTCAGGGGAACTGTGGGCCAAATTCACCGGCAAGGTGAACACCCCCGAAAAATTCGAAGCCCACAGGTGGGAAATGGCCAACCGGGTCTGGGATACAATGCAAAGTACTGACAGCAGGGAATGCCGCAATTGTCATTCCTTTGAAGCCATGGATTTTGAAAAACAAACCCGGCGTGCCAGTGAAAAAATGCAGGAAGGCCACGAACAGGGCAAAACCTGTATCGAATGCCACACCGGCATTGCCCACAAAAAACCAGTGGACCCAAATGCCGAAGAAGAATTTGACGACTAAAACAGCAAAGGGCGGGTCTTATTAACCCGCCCCCATTATTTTCGGCCCTGAATTTTCACCGAAAATTCGTATGGCTTAGCTGGCCGAGGATGCAGCCCAAAGGTTGATCGCCTCATCCAGTGCGAACACATCAATCGCGGCCAGTTCGTCATCGCTGAATTCAAGGTTTTCAACCGCACCGGCACAATCAATCACCTGCTCGGGTTTGGACGCGCCAATCAGGGCTGTGGTGATCCCGCCATCACGCAGAACCCACGCAATCGCCATTTGTGCCAATGTCTGGCCCCGGCTGGCGGCAATATCATTCAAGCCACGGATCTTTTCAATTGCGGCCTCACTTATCGCGCCCGGATCAAGGGATTTACCCTGTGACGCACGGCTGCCATCCGGCACGCCGCCAAGGTATTTCTTGGTCAGCATCCCCTGCGCCAGTGGCGTGAACGCAATTGATCCAACCCCCAGCCCGGCCAGCGTTTCCTTTAACCCGTCACGTTCAACCCAGCGGTTCAGCATGTTATAGCTTGGCTGATGGATCAGACAGGGCGTGCCCAG
>DAOURA010000153.1 GCA_030625325.1 Marinosulfonomonas sp. | reverse complement strand
TCAAGGCCCCGATGTTCGCGCCATTCATTGAAGTCCCCCAATATTATGGCCGGGTATTTGGTATGCCCAAGGTGTTGACGAATGGTCGAAAGCTGCGCGCGCCGGTCAGAACGCAACAGCCCAAGGTGGGTGCCCACAATCTGCAATTTGCCGTCAATTTCAACCAACATCGCGCCGCGCGGTTCTGTGCCCGGTAGTTCAACCTGATCAATGGCGGTGACACTCAGCCCCTTTTTTACCAGCATGGCATTGCCATGCCAGCCGACAGAACGCCCGCCACCGTCAATTTCAACGCTGCGATAATCTGTTTCGTCTTCGATCATGCGGGCCGGCAGGGCGGCAGGGCGGTCGCCAAGGCGGCGATCTGCTTCTTGCAGGGCAATCACATCGGCCCCAAGATTGTTGATCACGTCAATAATGCGCATCGGCCTGCGCCGACGGTCAAGGCCGATGCATTTCCGCACATTATAGCTGGCCAGCCTGATTTGGTGTTCACTGCTCATATTATTGATATAGGTGTTATGGCCCGTAATTGAAGGTTGGCGGTAATATGCTTAGGTGTTGGTCATGATTATTCGTGGACATGGCAAGGTTGTTTATCTGATCTGGGGCACGCTGATCATTGCGGCGGTGGTGGCGATGATTCTGGGGCGCTGGTCGATGGCGTTTGTGGCAGCGGCCACCCTGTTGATATCGGTGGCCCCGTCATTTCTGGCAGAGCGACTTCACGTCCACCTACCGTGGCCATTTTTCACCGGTATTGTTTTGTTCATTTTCGCCACCCTGTTTTTAGGGGAGGCCTATGATCTTTATGAACGACTGTGGTGGTGGGATGTGATCCTGCATGCCTCATCTGCTGTTGGTTTTGGGTTGCTGGGGTTCGTGTTTGTGTTTTCCCTGTTTGAAGGCGACCGTTACGCAGCCCCCGCCTGGGCTATTACGTTCATTTCCATGTGTTTTGCCGTTACCATCGGCGTGACTTGGGAAATTTTTGAATATTTTATGGATCAGGCGCTGGGGCTGAACATGCAAAAGAACGGCCTGCAAGACACAATGTGGGATCTTGTGGTTGATATGCTGGGTGCGTTTGTTGGGGCGTTTGCAGGGTTTGCCTATTTAAAGGGGCGTTTTCTGGGCGGGCTGGCGTGGCTGGTTGGTGAATTCGTGCGCCTGAACCGGGGATGGTTCAGCAAATCGAACCGCAAAGATCGCGAACCCTGATTTCAGGTGCCGCAATAGGTTTGCAGAACCATTTCGTTGACTGTTGGAAGGTTGCGAAATTCCAGTGCGTCCGGTTGATCATCAAAAGGTTGGGCAAGGATGCCCATGATCCGTTCCAGCGGCGCAAAATCCCCCTGAATAGCGGCACCAATCATCGCCTCAACCCGGTGGTTGCGGGGTATATAGGCGGGGTTGGCCGCGCGCATCAGGGTTTGCGGGTCGCGATCTTGTTCGGCCAGTCTGGCCTGCCAATCGGCCTTCCAGTCGGTCAGGTTGTCGGGCACATCGCCCTGTAATAGTCCGCGAAAGCCATTGGTGAAATCGGCCTCACCCTGTTCCAGACCATCCAAAAAGCGTTTTATCAACTGGCGGTCATCGTCCCGGGGGCTGGCAATGCCGATTTTGTGGGCGAACAGGGTTAGCCAGTGATCGTCAAATTGTTGCGTAAAGCCGTCAATGGCGGCTGTGGCATGACGAATGGCCGCGTCCTGATCACCCATCAGCGGCAACAGACTATTGGCCAGTTGCGCCAAATTCCACGCCGCAGCAGCGGGTTGGTTGGAAAAGCCATATCGCCCCTGATGGTCGATAGAACTGAACACCGTGCCGGGGTGATATTGATCCATAAAGGCACAGGGGCCGTAATCAATGGTTTCCCCGGAAATGGTCATGTTATCGGTGTTCATCACCCCGTGGACAAAGCCGAACGACATCCATTTTGCGACCAGTGCTGCCTGACGGGAAATGACGCCGTATAACAAATCCAGCGGGGATTTCGCGCCGGGGTAGTGGCGTTTAATCACATGATCGCACAGAATTTTCAGGGCCTCGGTGTCTTGTTTGGCGGCGAAATATTGAAAGGTGCCAACGCGGATATGGCTGGCGGCGACCCGCGTCAGCACCGCGCCGGGAAAGGGTTCGCCCCGGTCAACCGGATCACCCGTGGCCACGGCGGCAAGGGCGCGGGTGGTGGGTACGCCAAGGGCATGCATGGCTTCGGACACCACATATTCACGCAGCACCGGCCCCAGCCACGCACGACCATCCCCACCGCGTGAATAGGGGGTGCGACCGGACCCCTTTAGGGTCATATCGCGCCGCTGGCCGTTTTTATCGATCACCTCACCCAGAAGAACCGCGCGACCATCCCCCAGTTGGGGCACCCAGCCGCCGAACTGATGACCGGCGTAAGCCTGTGATATAGGTGTCGCCCCGGCGGGAATATCGTTCCCTGACAATGTGTTAACCCCATCCGGCCCGCGCAGCCAGTCGGGGGCGATCTTCAGCTCACCCGCCAGTGTGTCATTCAGGATAACCAGCGATGGCGCAGACACCGGGGTCAGGTCCTGCGGGCTGTAAAAGCGGCCCGGCAGGCGGGCATAGCTGTTATCAAACGGGATCGGCGGTTTGGATGGCATGGGAACCTACAGGCGCGACAGGCGGTTGGTCAGTAACTTGAAAAAGCCAGCCGCATCAATATTACCCATGAACATGGCGTTCGGGGCGCGATCAGTCACGCCCCACCAGTCGGCGACGGTCATCCCAAGGGTTAGTTCGCTCTGGGTTTCGATTTGAACGTTGATGTGGCGGCCGGTGAACAGATCAGGGGCCAGCAGATAGGCAATCACCGTCGGGTCATGCAGGGGCGCCCCGGCAGAGCCATATTTTTCGCGATCAAACCGTTCAAAGAAATTCGTCCAGCTGGCAACGACCCGGCCCACATTTGTGCCCAGGTCTTCGAACCCTTTGACATAGGGGGCCGTGACCAGCGCCTTATGGGTGACATCCAGCGACATAACCACCAACGGAACGCCAGATTTAAACACAATATCAGCGGCTTGCGGATCGACAAAGATGTTAAATTCCGCCGCTGGGGTGATATTGCCGACCTCAAAATAGGCCCCGCCCATCAGAACAATTTCCTGCACCCGATCAATGATATCGGGCGCGCGCTGAAAGGCGGTGGCGATGTTTGTCAGGGGGCCAAGGGGGCACAGGGTGACAGTGCCGGCGGGTTCATTGCGCAGGGTCTGGATGATGAAATCAACCCCGTGCTGGTCTTGCAGGGGCATCACCGGATCGGGCAGTTCAATACCATCCAGCCCGGTTTTGCCGTGCACATGTTCTGCCGTTACCAGCTTGCGTGTCAGGGGGGCGTCACAACCGGCAAACACCTTAACATCGGTCTTGCCCGCGACTTCACAGATGATCCGGGCATTTTTGGCCGTTAAGGCAAGGGGCACATTGCCCGCCACAGCCGTTATTCCAAGAATGTTCAGATCATCCGGGCTGGCCAGCGCCAGCAAAATTGCAACCGCGTCGTCCTGTCCGGGATCGGTGTCGATAATGATATTTCTTGGCATATTCTTCCCCCTGAAGGCGCGATATTGTAGATGCGCGCAGGGGATGTAAAGCCAAGAAATAAGTTGTGCCTGACCTATTGCCTAGCCGTCAAAATCGACCTCTTGGGCAAGGCGCAGGGCATCCGTGCGATACCCCGCAATATCCATCAGATTTACCGGATCGGCCGTGAACGACCCCCAGCTTGCCACCATATCGGATGGCTTGCTGCCCGGTGCCAGCGGGTATTCAAAATTTGCCTCTGCATAAATTTCCTGTGCGGCGGGTGAGGTCAGGAATTCCATGAATTTCAGGGCCTCATCCGGGTGGGGGGCGGCCTTGGTCATGGCAACGCCTGATACGTTCACATGGGTGCCACCACCTTCAAAGGTCGGAAAATCAAGGCGCACCGCATCGGCCCATTCAACCTGTTCCGGGTTGGCCAGCATGGCGCCCATATAATAGGTGTTGCCAAGGGAAATATCGCACTGTCCTGACCAGATTGCCTTGATCTGGGCGCGGTCATTGCCCTGTGGTTTGCGCGCCAGATTGGCCTTTAGACCCGCCAGCCATGTTTTTGCACCCGCTTCCCCCAAATGGTGGATCACCGCCGAGGTCAGGCCGGTTGTATAGGCGTGCGTGCCCGAGCGGCTGCAAATGCGCCCGGCCCATTTTGGGTCTGTCAGGTCTTCGTAGGTGGTAATTTCCCCCGGTGCGACACGGGTCTTGCTGGCATAAACCACCCGCGCCCGGCTGGTCAGCCCCCACCAGTGCCCGTCCGGGTCCCGAAAATCGGCCGGGATGTTGGCGGCCATGGTGTCGGATTGAACGCTTTGGGTGACGCCGGCCTCAACCGCCTTGGCCAGACGGGAAATATCCACGGTCAGGATCACATCGGCCGGTGAACGGCTGCCCTCGGCCAACAGGCGCTCGATCATGCCCTTGTCCAGATAGGCCACGTTTACGTCAATGCCGGTTTGGGCGCTGAACGCATCGGTTAGCGGCCTGATCAGTTCAGGTTGGCGGTAGGAATAAATATTAACCTCGCCCGACAGGGCCGGGGTGGCGACAAGGGCCGCAATGGCGGCAATAGTCAGGGGGGCGGATTTCATCTTTTGCTCCTGCAAATCAGTTGCAACTCTTAAACCTGACGGTTTTAGTCAGGTCAATAACAAAAGATGTTAGCCCCCGGCCTTTTCCGCCAGTTTGACCGCGTCCCAAAGGGCATCCATTTCGGTCAAATCAGATTGTTCCGGGCGTTTGCCAATGGCGTTAAGGCGGTCTTCGACCCCACGAAAACGCCTTATAAATTTGGTGTTTGCGGCGCGCAGGGCCTGTTCCGGGTCAATGTCCAAATGGCGTGCCAGATTGGCCATCACAAACATCATATCACCGAACTCTTCGGTGATATGGGCCTGCGACCCTTCATCGCGGGCCTCGGTCAGTTCGGCCATTTCTTCGCTGATTTTTTCCAGCACCTGATCGGTGCTGGGCCAGTCAAACCCAACCCGGGCCGCACGTTTTTGCAGCTTTAGCGCCCGCGTCAGGGCCGGCAGGTTTGCGGCCACCCCGTCAAGGGCGCGGGGCTTATCCTTGCCGGCGCGCTCGGCCGCTTTGATCTGTTCCCAGTCTGCGGTTTGCTGTTGGGCCGATTTATCACGGTTTTCGTCGCCAAAAACATGGGGGTGGCGGGCAACCATTTTGTCTGACACCCGGTTGACGATACTGTCAAAGTCAAAATGCCCGGCCTCAGCCCCGATCTGGGCGTGATAGACGGTTTGCAACAGCAAATCCCCCAACTCACC
>DAOURA010000058.1 GCA_030625325.1 Marinosulfonomonas sp. | reverse complement strand
ACGGTGGCCAATATGCCCCGGTTCGCCGGGGTCAGGTGCGGCGTGAACTGAACCCGCACATCCCGCCCGGCGATCAGGGAAAATTCCTGATCAAATTCAGGTAGATGCCGGTGCACACCGCCAACCGCATAGGCATGGGTGCCCTCTGACAATTCCGCATGCAGCAGGTTTTCTTTCAATGACCGCCCGGCCCCCGAAACCCCGGCCTTCAGATCAATGATGATACTGTCCAGATCAATCACCCCGGCCCGGATCAGCGGGCTGATCGCATATTGCCCGGTGGCCGCATTGCATCCGGTGCCCGCCACCAGACGGGCGGTGCGGATATCTTCGCGGTAAAACTCGCTTAGCCCATAGACCGCCTCGGCCTGACATTCGGGTGCGTCATGTTGACCACCATAGGTCTGCGCGTAAATTTCCGGGTCCCGCAGTCGGAAATCAGCCGACAGATCGACGATTTTCAAATCCTGGGGCAGCGCCTTGATCACCGCCTGTGACGTGGCATGGGGCAGCGCACAAAAACACAGATCAACCCCGGAAAAATCGATCTGATCGATCTTCACCAGCCCCGGTAAATCCAAATGGCGCAAATGGGGAAACACCGCCCCCATGTCCAGCCCGGCCTTGCGATCGGCCGACAGGGCAACAATTTCCATATTCGGATGCCCGGCAATCAGGCGGACCAATTCAGCGCCTGTGTACCCGGACGCGCCCAAAATTGCTATTCTATGGGTCATGGTATTTCCTCAAAATGTAAAACTGGCCCGGTTTGCGATTTATACTTTAAAACAACGGGCCAAAAGGCAACAGGGCACATGGCCCGCTCAGGCAGAAATAAATTCAACCCGTCGTCGCAAAAACTGTGTGGCCCGGTCTGACACTTTTCTCGGATCCCCTGTGGTCAGGAACATGGTGTCTTGCCCTTTCCCCAACATGTTTGGATGGCGTTTCAGGTAATCCGAAAGACTGGCCGCGACAAGGTTTGCCTGTGAATAGACCTGCACATCGCCCCCCAATGCCGCCTGAAACACCTCTTGCATCAGCGGATAATGGGTGCAGCCCAAAATTGCCGCGTCCGGCTCCGGCATCTTGCGTTTTAACGCATCCACATGGCCACGCACCAGCGCCTCGGCCAATATCATGTCACCGTCTTCAATGGCATCCACCAGCCCGCCACAGGCCTGCGCCTCAACGTCAACGCCGATGGCACGAAACGCCAGTTCGCGCTGAAACGCGCGGCTTGCCACGGTTGACGGTGTCGCAAACAACGCCACATGGCGAACCCCAACTTCGCGCGGTGGTGAATTATCGCCCCACTGGCGTTCGGTCATGGCCTCTATCAGGGGTACAAACACCCCCAAAACCCGTTTATCACGGGGGATCCAGCTTTCCTGCATCCGGCGCAACGCCGCCGCCGATGCGGTATTGCAGGCCAAAATCACCAGATCACACCCGGCATCCCACAAACGCTCAACCGCCGCACAGGTTAGATTATATACATCATCCGCGTCCCGCACACCATAAGGCGCATGGGCGTTATCCCCAAAATAAACCAGCGGAACATCCGGCAACTGCTTGCTCACAGCATCCCAAACGGTCAACCCACCCAGACCTGAATCAAATATCCCAACCGCCATCTTTACGTTCCTTGCACAACCTGCCCGCCACTTAGCACAATCGCGCACAATTGTTCACCCTGAAAACCACCGCACACCGATGGTTTCTTTTTCGCCTAAATATCCCCGCCGGAGGCATCCCAAACCCTCAGCCCGCGCGAAACTCAGCCAATAAACCTGCGCGTTTTTCATCTGCCACCGCCCGCGCAACATCCTGCACCGGGCCAAACCCGCGCACCGACAGGGGCAGTTCAGCCAAGGCAATCGCAACAGGCAGACGCGCGTCATTCACGCCCCCAAGGACCTCCTCCATATCCGCCTCATACTGGGCAATCGCCGCCCGTTGCGCCCGCCGTTCGGCCCCACAACCAAACGGATCAAACCCGGTGCCACGCAAGGCCCGCATTTTCGCCAGCACCGGGAAAAACCGCCCCGCCACCGCACCAAATTCCCGCTTCTTCGGGCGGCCATTTGCGCCGGGCCGTGACAGGAAAGGCGGCGCAAGGTGATAGGTCAGGCCCAAATCACCCTCAAACTCCACCTGGGCGGCGGCCCTTGTGCCCACCAAAAGGCGCGCCACCTCATATTCGTCCTTATAGGCCAATACCTTATGATAACCCTTGGCGATCGCCGCTTTCAAAGCCGGATCATCCGCGCGCGCCACAAGTGCGCGGTAACGGTTCGCCAATGCCTCTGACTGATAGGCCACCAGATGATCGGCGAAAAAGTCCACCTTTTGCCCCGGTGTGCGCCCGGCCTGCCCCGCCTCGGGGGTTAGCAAATCATCAACCTTTTGCGGGTTTTCCACCGCCCAGCGGCCAATTTCAAAGGCACGCTGGTTTTGTTTGACAGCCGCTTTGTTCAGCGTAATCGCCTGAACAATCGCCCCACGGCTTAGGGGGACCAACCCGCGCTGCCAGGCGGCCCCAAGGATGATCATATTTGAATAAATCGAATCCCCGATCAAAACCCGCGCCAGCAGGGATGCATCAAACATAACAAGCCGATCCTGCAAGCGCGCCTGTAATGCCAGCCCAAGCTGTTCATAAGGCAGCGAAAATTCAGGGTTTCGGGTGAAATCCCCGGTGACCGTTTCATGGGCATTCACCACACCACCACCCGCCCCGGCCCGCATCAACCCAAGGGTCGCAGAACCCGCCGACACCACCAGATCACCGCCGATCAACGTGTCGCATTCGCCTGTTGCCACCCGAATGGCGCGAATGTCTTCGGGCCTGTTGGCAAGGCGGCAATGGATATGCACCGCACCGCCCTTTTGCGCCAGCCCGGCCATTTCCATCATGCCGGCACCTTTGCCGTCCACATGGGCGGCCATCGCCACAATCGCCCCGATGGTCACAACCCCGGTGCCACCCACCCCGGTGATCACGATGTTATGGGTGCCGCTGATGACCGGTAGGTCTGGTTCTGGCAACTCACCAATATCAATCGCCGCGGTGGCTGATTTTCGTATTTTGGCGCCTGAAACTGTCACGAATGACGGGCAAAACCCGTCCATACAGGAAAAATCCTTGTTGCAGCTGGACTGATCAATCGCCCGCTTGCGGCCCATTTCGGTTTCAACCGGCACGATCGAAACACAGTTTGACTGGACCCCACAGTCACCACAGCCTTCGCAAATTTCGGTGTTGATAAACACCCGCTTGTCCGGGTCTGGGAACAGCCCGCGCTTGCGGCGGCGGCGTTTTTCGGCGGCACAGGTTTGGACATATAGAATGACCGAAACACCTGATATCTTTTGCAGCCGTTCCTCAACCGCCAGCAGATCAGCCCGTGGGTGGCGGGCTATACCGGCAGGAAAGGCTGCAAAATCAATGTCTTCCTTTTCATCATAGACCAGCACCAGTTCCCCAACACCCATGGCGGCAACTTCACGGGCGATGCGGGGCGCATCCAGCCCGCCGTCGTTGCTTTGCCCCCCGGTCATGGCCACTGCGTCATTGAACAGGATCTTATAGGTCATGGTGGTGCCTGCGGCCACAGCCGCGCGGATCGCCTGAATGCCTGAATGATTATAGGTGCCGTCGCCAATATTCTGAAACACATGGGGGCGGTTTGAAAACGGTGCCTCACCGATCCAGTTGGCCCCTTCGCCCCCCATGTGGGTAAAGCCAATGGTGTCACGATCCATCCACTGAACCATGTAATGACAGCCAATCCCCGCATAGGCCCGCGCCCCATCCGGTAGCTTGGTTGAACTGTTATGCGGACACCCCGAACAAAAATACGGCAGGCGCGATGCTATCTCGGGCGCATTATCTGCTTTTTGTGCCTCTTCAAGGGCTTGCAGCCCAGACTTAATGCGGCCAGTGCCGCACCCTTCTTCCTGCAAAATCGCGCCGATGGACCCGGCGATCTGAACCGGATCCAGCGCCATGCGGGTCGCAAACAACTCTTCCCCGTTCTTAAGTCCGCCATAAACCCGCCGCCCGCGCCGGTCGTCAAAGATTGCCTCTTTGACCTGTACCTCGATCAGTTTGCGCTTTTCTTCCACCACAACGATCAGGTCCAGCCCCTCGGCCCATTCGTTAAAGCTTAGCATATCCAGCGGCCAGACCTGCGCGACCTTGTAGGTGGTTATCCCCAGCCGCTCTGCCTCAGCGCCATCCATCCCCAGCAGGGCCATGGCATGTTCCAGATCCAGCCAGTTTTTCCCGGCCGCAACAAAACCTATTTTCGCCCCCGGCTTTCCCCAGACCCGTTTGTCAATTTTGTTAGCGCGGGCAAAGGCTTCGGCGGCGAACCTTTTGTAATCTATCATCCGGGCTTCTTGCGGAATACGGTCGTCAATCAGGCGGATATTCAAACCACCTTCGGGCATTTCAAAGTCCGGGGTCACTATCTTCATCCGGTTCGGATCACCATCGACCACGGACGTGACTTCAACCGTGTCTTTCATCAACTTCAACCCAGCCCAGACCCCGGCAAACCGCGACAGGGCATAGCCATAAATCCCGTAATCCAGTATTTCCTGCACCCCCGCAGGCGACAGCACCGGCATATAGGCGTCCACCATCGCCCAGTCGGATTGGTGCAGCGTGGTCGAACTTTCACCTGTATGGTCGTCCCCCATGGCCATCAGAACCCCGCCATTTGGCGACGTTCCGGCCATATTGGCATGGCGCATCACATCGCCAGACCGGTCCACACCGGGGCCTTTGCCGTACCAAAGGCCAAATACCCCGTCGAACTTACCCTCACCGCGCAGCTCGGCCTGCTGGCTGCCCCACAGGGCCGTGGCGGCCAGATCTTCGTTCAGGCCCTCACGAAACAGGATGTCGTTGTCTTGCAGGTCGGCCTGCGCGGCGGTCATCTGGTAATCCACCGCCCCCAGCGGCGAACCCCGATACCCGGTCACATATCCGGCTGTGTTCAGCCCCGCGTCCCGGTCACGGGCCTTTTGCATCAACATCAGACGCACCAGCGCCTGTGTCCCGCTCATCAGAATCGGGGATTTTTCCAAATCATATCTATCGTGAAGCGAAATGTCCTGACGGCCCATGGTGACTCCGGATTTTGACTGCTGCCCACAGTATAGGTCAAATTTACTGACCTACAAATCAAAATCTGTTCATCTGATCATTTGCAATCCCCCCGGTGTTTCCGGTAACTCTGTTGCATTTGAAGCGCGAACCAAGCAACGGATCACCGATTATGGACTGGGATAAACTAAGAATATTTCACGCGGTTGCCGCCGCCGGCAGCCTGACACACGCCGGTGACACGCTGCATTTATCGCAATCGGCTGTTTCGCGCCAAATCCGCGCATTGGAAGAAAGCCTGAATTCCACCCTGTTTCACCGTCATGCCCGCGGTCTGATCCTGACCGAACAGGGTGAATTGCTGTTTGATGCCACCAAAGCCATGAGCAAACGCCTTGACGCCGCATCCGCCCGGATACGTGACAGCGAAGAAGAGGTCTTTGGCGATTTGCGCGTGACCACCACCACCGGCTTTGGCAGCCTTTGGCTGGCCCCGCGCCTGCCAAAACTATATGAAAAGTACCCGGATCTAAAAATTGATCTGATGCTGGAAGAACGTGTTCTTGACCTGCCAATGCGAGAGGCCGACGTTGCCATCCGCATGAAAGAACCCAGTCAGGCCGACCTGATCCGCCGCCGCCTGATGGGGGTGCATATGCGCCTTTATGCGACACAGGATTACCTTGATGCCAACGGCACCCCCCAAACCATGGCGGACCTGAAAGATCACCGTCTGATCTGCCAGAACACCACCTCTATTCAGGTTGCAGCCGGGGCCATGTTGGTTCAGGAGATTCTGGCCAACGATGTGGTACGGCTTTTGACGGTAAATAACTATTTTGGCGTGCTGCAAGCCGTTCAGAGCAACCTTGGGATCGGTGTATTGCCGGACTATGTCACCGACATATCTGATCGACTGGTGCGCATTATTCCGGACATCGAATCCAACGAAGTACCGGTTTTTCTGGCCTATCCCGAAGAACTGCGCCAATCCAAACGTATTGCCGCATTTCGTGATTTCGTCATGGAAGAAATTAAGATTTTGCGTAAAAAGCGGCGGGACGAAACCGAAAGATGACCGCAACAGCCATGCAATACGCGCATAACGGCAATGCAGTATTTTTTTGCCTTTGTTCTTGAACCAGGTGCCCCCCGGCCCTAAATTAATTTTGAAGCGAATGATTGAGGAAACTCTTACTCGCTTCACCTCCCTGTTGGACTTGGCCGGGCTTTTGCCCGGCCACTTTTTTTCCAGATGGTCGTTTTCAGCGGCCGGATTCGCAGGGTATCCATTTTGGTGCCTTTCCCCTTTGGCAAACTTGGCCTATGAGGTCCTCAAGAAATGTCGGGGGACATAAATGTCAGATCCAAAGATCACCGAAGACCTGATTGCCGCACACGGGCTTGCACCAGATGAATACGCCGAGATCATTCGCCTGCTGAACCGCGAACCCACCTATACCGAACTGGGTATCTTTTCGGCCATGTGGAACGAACACTGTTCCTACAAATCATCCAAAAAATGGCTGCGCACCCTGCCCACCACCGGCCCACAGGTTATCTGTGGCCCCGGTGAAAATGCTGGTATCGTTGATATAGGTGACGGCCAGTGTGTTGTTTTCAAAATGGAAAGCCACAACCACCCCAGTTATATTGAGCCCTATCAGGGCGCTGCAACCGGAATGGGCGGCATTTTGCGCGACGTGTTCACCATGGGCGCGCGCCCGATTGCGGCGATGAATTCCCTGTCGTTCGGCGAACCCGATCACCCCAAAACCCGCCAGTTGGTCAATGGCGTGGTTGATGGCATCGGTGGTTATGGCAACTGTTTTGGCGTGCCCACCATCGGGGGTGAGGTCCGCTTTCACCCGGCCTATAACGGCAATTGTCTGGTCAACGCCTTTGCGGCCGGGTTGGCCGATACGGATAAGATTTTCTATTCCGCCGCATCAGGTATCGGCATGCCCGTGGTCTATCTTGGGGCCAAAACCGGGCGTGACGGGGTTGGCGGGGCAACTATGGCCTCGGCGGAATTTGATGAAAACATTGAAGAAAAACGCCCCACCGTGCAGGTCGGTGACCCGTTCACCGAAAAGCGCCTGATGGAAGCCACGCTTGAATTGATGGCAACCGGCGCCGTTATTTCAATTCAGGACATGGGCGCCGCCGGTCTGACGTGTTCCGCCGTTGAAATGGGGGATAAGGGAAATCTGGGCATCCGGCTGAACCTGAATGACGTGCCGGTGCGCGAAGTGGCAATGACCGCCTATGAAATGATGCTGTCCGAATCGCAGGAACGGATGCTGATGGTGCTGAACCCGGCGCTGGAAGCCGAGGCAAAGGCCGTGTTTGAAAAATGGGACCTGGACTTTGCCATCGTCGGTGAAACCATCGCCGAAGACCGGTTCTTGATCTATCATAATGACCGGGTAATGGCTGATCTGCCGCTGACCAAACTGGCGGGTTCGGCCCCTGAATATGACCGCCCGTGGGTAAAAACCCCCGCCGCGCCAGAATTACAGCCGGTGCCCGGCGTTGACCCGGTTGATGGGCTGCGCGCGCTGATATCTTCGCCAAACTACGCCGCCAAACAATGGGTTTATCAACAATATGACACCCAGGTGATGGCCGACACCGTTGTGGCCCCCGGCATCGGTGCGGGCATTGTGCGGGTTCATGGCACGCCCAAGATGCTGGCCTTTACGTCTGACGTGACCCCCCGTTATGTAAAGGCAAACCCGGTTGAAGGCGGCAAGCAGGCCGTGGCAGAAGCCTATCGCAACCTGACGGCCGTTGGGGCAACCCCGCTGGCCACAACCGACAACCTGAACTTTGGTAACCCGGAAAAGCCCGAGATTATGGGCCAGTTTGTTGGCGCCATTCAGGGCATCGGTGCGGCGGTCAGCGCCCTGAACATGCCAATCGTTTCGGGCAATGTGTCGCTTTATAATGAAACCGACGGCACGGGTATCCTGCCCACCCCCACCATCGGGGCCGTTGGCCTTATCAACAGCGCCGACGACCTGATCGCCGGTCAGGCGCGCGACGGCCATATTGCCCTGCTAATCGGTGAAACCCACGGCCATTTGGGGCAATCGGCCCTGCTGGCAGAGGTGTTCAACCGCGAAGACGGCGACGCACCGGCCGTGGACCTGACAGCCGAAAAAAATAACGGCGATTTTATTCGCGCCAACCATTCCCTGATCACCGCCTGCTGTGACCTGTCAGACGGCGGGCTGGCCCTTGCGGCCTTTGAAATGGCCGAAAACGCCGGGGTCGGGGTCACACTGAACTCTGACGACACCCCAACCCTGTTTGGCGAAGATCAGGGGCGCTATCTGATTGCCTGCGATTTCGATCAGGCCGAGGCCCTGATGGTTGCCGCAGGCGCCGCGGGCGTTCCCATTGAAACTGTTGGACAATTCGGCGGCGATCAGGTCAAATTCGGCGCGTCATCTGCCCCAATTGGCGAACTATCCACGCTGTTTCGCAGTGCCTTTGCCCAATCTGTTACCTGAATAAGCCAAACTGTTGCCTGAATAAGATCGTGCGCACTTGCACAGGCTGCCCCCGCGCTCTACATCAAACACAAGATAAAACGGAGACCCATAATGGCCATTCAAGCTCAGGAAATCGAAACCCTGATCCGCGAAACCTTCCCAAACGCACAGATCACAATCACTGATCTGGCAGGTGACGGAAACCACTATGCAGCCGAAGTAATTGACGCCAGTTTCGCCGGCCAGAACCGGGTACAGCAACAACGCGCGGTTTACGCCGCCCTAAAAGGTAAAATGGACGGCGCCGCAGGTGAACTGCACGCCCTTGCCCTGACAACCAAAGCACCGGAGCAATAAAATGACAGACGCACAATCCCAGATCAAAGCAACCGTAACCGACAACGATGTTGTGCTTTTCATGAAAGGCACCAAGGAGATGCCACAATGCGGGTTCTCGTCGCGCGTTGCTGGTGTGCTGAACTTTATGGGCGTTGAATTCGCCGACGTTGACGTGCTGGCCGATGATGGTGTTCGTCAGGGGATCAAGGATTATTCCGACTGGCCGACGATCCCACAACTTTATGTTAAGGGCGAGTTTGTTGGCGGCTGTGACATCATCACCGAAATGACCATGTCCGGCGAACTTGACCAATTGTTCGTTGACAATGGCGTGACCTTCAACAAAGACGCCGCTGACAAAATCCGCGAAACAAACGCCTGATTTCAAAGGCTTGAAATGCAAAAGCCCGCCTTTTTCGGCGGGCTTTTTTCATTTGTGCAGATACTTTTCATCAGGCCCCCGGCCCTAACCGGCAGCCTTTTCTTCAATTTCTGTGGCAATGGATTCAGCGCGTGCCGCCAATTCCGCCATGCTGTCACTTAGGGTTTCGGGAATTACCGGCACCTCAACCGTTTTGGGTTCTGGCACAGGCTGTGCGCGCAATTCATCAATCAAAACCCTCTGGGCGTTCAGCTTTTCTTCCAACGCGCGCATCTGTTCTTCCAGACCTGCGGTTTTGTCGGCCAGCATCAGCCCCGACATCAACAACATCCGACTTTCGGGCATCCGCCCGATCTGGCTGTTTAGGGTTGATGCCTCAGTATCCAGATAGGCCGCAGCCGATTGCAGGTAATGTTCTTCCCCGGTCTGGCAGGCCACTTCAAATTCCCGCCCCCCAATAGAAACTTTGATCTCAGGCACTGGCATCTCCTTGAACAAGGGGTCTTAATTCCCCGATAATCGCGTCCAGCTCTGCCCTGTCTGAATCCCGACTTGCACGCAGCGCATCAATTTCCGCTGTCATACCGTGATTAATCAGCGCCGGATCACCGACACCTTTTTCATTGGCATCCCGCAGCGCGCGGTTGTTTTTGCGCAATTTCTGGTTCACCTGTGTCATGTCTTTGATCTGGCTGTCTTGTGCTGCCATTTTTTCGACCAGATGCGCAACATCTGCCTTCAGGTTATCAACCAGCTTTTCCTGTTTTTCCTTGATCGCGACCACGCGCTCTTCCAGCTGGGCGTTTGCGGTGCGCTCACTTTCCAGGCTTTCTTTCAGTGCGCCCAGTTCTGCACCGTCCGTTGACCCGCCTTCGGCTGGCTTTTGCCCGGCAGGCTTTTGCATCGCGCCCAAACCTGCGGAAATACGTTCCAGTGCCGACGCAATTCGTTTTTCCAACTCTGCAACATCGCTCATTCTGGCTGCCGCTCCTAAAACTCAATAACTTCAGTGATGTTGCCAGAATTGAAATTGAGCGCCCTAAAGTCAAGCCAAAGCCGCCCATTCGCCCAATTTGATGGATATCCGCCCAGATCGGCCCGCTATGCTTGAAATTCTGTGTGCGGCTGTTATCAGATCACCAACCAATTGCGCACCCTGAAAGGATTTCCCCCGTGGACATAGCAACCCTTCGTGCAGAGCACGCCGATCATTGGAAAAAAGCCACCGCGATTCGCGTACTGGCCATTGATGCCATTCAGGCCGCCAATTCCGGCCACCCCGGCCTGCCAATGGGCATGGCTGACGTGGCCACGGTGCTATTTGAAAAACACCTGAAATTTGACGCTAGCAACCCGGATTGGTCAGACCGTGATCGGTTTATCCTGTCGGCAGGTCACGGGTCCATGCTGATCTACGCGCTGCTGCACCTTACCGGCTACAGCGATATGACGCTTGAGCAGATCAAGAACTTTCGCCAATGGGGTGCAATCACAGCCGGCCACCCGGAATACGGCCACGTTCAGGGCGTTGAAACCACCACAGGCCCCCTTGGGCAGGGGATTGCCAACGCAGTCGGCTTTGCACTTGCAGAAGAATCCCTGCGCGCGCGTTTTGGCAAAAAGGTTGTTGATCACAACACCTATGTCATCGCTGGTGACGGTTGCCTGATGGAAGGGATCAGCCACGAAGCAATCGGCCTTGCCGGCATGCAAAAACTGGGCAAACTGATCGTTCTCTGGGACGATAACAATCTTTCAATCGATGGTGAGATCAGCCTGTCTGACATCACCAACCAGCAGCTTCGCTTTAAGGCGGCGGGTTGGCATGTACAGGCGGTTGACGGGCATGACCCGGTGGCGATCGACCTGGCAATTCAGGCCGCCAAAAAGGCAAATAAGCCATCAATGATCGCCTGCAAAACCCACATTGGCTTTGGCTCACCCAATAAACAGGACACATCCGGTGCCCACGGCGCGCCACTCGGGGCTGACGAAATAAAAGCCACCCGCGCCGCCTATGGCTGGGAACACGGTGCCTTTGAAATCCCTGCGGACATTAAATCAGCATGGGAAGACATTGGCAGCCGCGGTGGCGCAGACCGGGCCGAATGGCAGACAAGGTTTGACACCCTGTCACTGGGCGGCGCAAGGAATTCAACCGTGTGATGAACATGGAGCCACCGCGCAAACTGTCGGCGGCGATCAAAGCGTTCAAAAAATTCTGCTCGGTTGATCAGCCCAAAGTCGCCACCCGCAAGGCCTCGGAAATGGTGCTGGGGGTGATCAACCCGATCATGCCGGAAACCCTTGGCGGTTCCGCCGACTTAACCGGCTCAAACTTGACCATAACACCCGAATTGGGTGTGTTTAATACCGACAACCGCAAAGGGCGTTACCTGCATTACGGTATTCGCGAACACGCCATGGCAGCCGCGATGAACGGTATGGCTCTGCACGGCGGTATTCGCCCCTACGGCGGCACGTTCATGTGTTTCGTAGATTACGCGCGCGGCGCAATGCGCCTCTCGGCCCTGATGGGCGTGCCAACGGTTTATGTCATGACCCACGACAGCATTGGCCTTGGCGAAGACGGTCCGACCCACCAACCCGTTGAACACCTTGCGATTTGCCGCGCCACCCCCAACAGCTGGACATTTCGCCCGGCAGCCGTAGTTCAAACCGCCGAAGCCTGGGAACATGCCATATCTTCCAGCCGTACGCCGTCGGTTCTCGCCCTGGCGCGACAGGGCCTACCGACAC
>DAOURA010000013.1 GCA_030625325.1 Marinosulfonomonas sp. | reverse complement strand
AAAAAGCTTTCCCGTGACATGCCAACGATTGTGGCACAGACCACGATCAGCGCGCCAATGGACAGCTTGATCACCGGCTTGGGGCCATATTTGCGATCTGCCTTGCCGCCGATCCACGAAAAAATCGCCGCCATCAATGCGCCAACAATCCCGAAAATCCCGATATTAATGATCGACCAGTCCAGCACTAGCGTGGCGTATACCCCGCCAAACCCATACAGCCCGTTCAGCGCATCCCGGTACAACAGGGACGACCCCAGATAGGCGGTCAGGGATTTGTTCTTGGGCAGGTTTTTGATGGTCTGGCCCAGCTCAGCCAAGGCATTGCCAATGGTGGCGGCTGTTTTGGATGGCTTGGGAACTTCGCGCACCCACATAAAAAATACCGTCATGAAAACAATGTACCAAATGGCCGAGAACGGCCCGACAAAACGCGTGCCTTCGCGCGCCTCGGCGTCCAAGCCAAACAGCGGCGACAGGCCGATCAGGGTCTTGCCGGTTTCGTTTTCCGCAAACAACAACAGCATGATGAACAGTGATATCAGCCCGCCCCAATACCCAAACGCAAACCCCGAACCCGAGATCTGGCCAATTTCTTCTTTGGTGCCCAGTTCCGGCAACATGGCGTTGGTGAAAATCGTGGCAAATTCCATGCCGATAAAGCCCACAATAAACGCCGCCAGCATAATGGTCATGTTTGACGCATCCGGCACCATCCACCAAAGGGCGGCCGCCCCAACCACATAACAGACCGAGAAAAAGTAGATCCAAGGCATCCGACGCCCGGATATATCGGCCATCGCCCCCAGAATGGGTGCAGACAGGGCGATCAAAAGCCCCGAAATCGTCAGCCCAAGGGACCAGATGCTTTGGGTGCGGGCCGCGGCGGCCTGGGTGTCCATGCCGCCGACAACGTATGAATCCGCGACGACTGACGCAAAATAGGGGCCAAAGATAAACGTCAAAATCAACGTGTTATAGGGCTGGCTGGCCAGATCAAACATCATCCAGCCCCAAATGCGTTTCTTTGCGGTCACTTCTTTCATCATGTTATCCCTGATCTGGTTTTTTGATGATCAAACAGGGAAAGCCCGCCACGCGCAACCGTTTGTGCGTTTGTTCAGGCCTTAACCGGTGGCCAGGGTCGGGTGGCTTCGGCGTCTATCCAGGCCTGAACCCAGTCGGGCAGGGGTGGGGAAACCCCGTCAAACCCCAGTTCATGGGCCACCTGTTCGGGGGTCACAATGCCATCCGCCCCGGTGACGGCGGTGCGATACAGCGCATTTGTGGTGCAGTCACCCTTATGGTTCCAGAAGGTCTGTTCCAGATACAAAAACCGTTTGTCCCAGCCAATGGCGCGGCTTTGCATATGGATTTTTTCAAACATACGGATGCGGCGGCGATATCGGATCGAAACCCCCGCCACCGTCAGCCCCCAGCGGTTCTTTTTCAAAACCTTGATCAGCCCCATTCGGTGGGCCAGCGGGATGCGCCCCAGATCAAACAGGGTCAGGGTGCGGCCGTTGTTCAGTTCAAACCAGAAATCCAGATCCCACGGCCAGCAGATATGGCTGGAATGGTGCGTGCCCAGCAGGTCCAGCGGTGCTGCGTTTTTGTGGATGAACAGTTCCTTGGCCATGCGAACGAATGGATACATGTGTGGCCTCCTTCTTGGGGGCTATAGAAATAGGCGGCCCACGAGATGCAAGGGCAAACGTCGCGTAACGGGGGACTTGTCACCGGGCACTTGTCATGGGGCGCGTCTGACCTTAGGTGTCGCGGGACACTAAACAGGCGGAATGTTCAATGACCTCTCTCTTTCAGATTCTGATGCTGATCCTTGATATTTTATGGTTCATCATGATTGCCCATATCGTGATGAGCTGGCTGATTAATTTTCAGGTTCTGAACCTGCGCCAGCCCATAGTCGCGCAGTTGTGGTATGGTCTGAACCGTATGCTTGAGCCATTTTACAGCCGTATCCGGCGGTTTTTGCCCGACATGGGCGGGCTGGATCTGGCGCCACTGATTTTACTGGTGGGGATCTATGCGGTGCGCATCATTTTGATCAACAATGCGGCGGCGTTCTACTGATATCAGGTATAGCGCCGGGTTGATGGGGTGGATGCCTCCGGCGGGGATATTTAAAAACAGAAGAAGCCGGGGGATTGTCCTTGTTCAGAGATTCCCCCTGTGGGATGACACGGGCCACAAGAGCAGTTTTCCTAATATTTGAACGGGTCCATGGCCACGGCGTCTGAGTTGCTATCATCTGTATTTGGGTTTGATGCCTTCCGTCCCGGACAGGCCGAAATTGTTGATGCGGTGGCATCTGGTCACAACGCCCTTGCGATCATGCCGACGGGGGGCGGTAAATCCCTGTGTTTTCAGTTGCCCGCGTTGATGCGTGATGGTGTGACGGTGGTGATTTCACCGCTGATTGCGTTGATGCGTGATCAGGTGCGCGCCCTGCACGCCGCCGGGGTTGAGGCCGGGGCCCTGACATCGGGCAATACCCAGGAAGAAACAGATGCAGTGTTTGCGGCCCTGGATGCGGGGACGTTGAAGTTGCTCTATATGGCGCCGGAACGATTGGCGTCGGGGGGCACGCTGGCCCTGTTGCGCCGGATTGGTACGTCACTGATTGCGGTGGACGAAGCACATTGTGTGTCCCAGTGGGGTCATGATTTTCGCCCGGATTATTTGCGCATCGGCGATTTGCGCCGTGCCCTTGATGTGCCATTGGCGGCCTTTACCGCCACAGCCGACGAAGAAACCCGCACCGAAATCATTGCCCGCCTGTTTGACGGGGGCGCGCCGCGGGTATTTTTGCACGGCTTTGACCGGCCCAACATCCATTTGGCCTTTGCCGCCAAGGACGGGCCGCGCCGCCAGATATTGGGCTTTGCCGATGGGCGCCGGGGTCAGTCGGGCATTGTCTATTGCGGCACCCGCGCCAAGACCGAAACACTGGCCGCCGCCCTGCGTGAAGATCGCCATTCGGCCTGTCATTACCACGGTGGCATGGAGGCGGCGGACCGGCGCAAGGTTGAGGCACGTTTTCAGGGCGAAGACGGCTTGATCGTGGTCGCAACCGTGGCCTTTGGCATGGGGGTGGATAAACCCGATATCCGCTGGGTGGCCCATGCGGATCTGCCAAAATCGATTGAATCCTATTATCAGGAAATTGGTCGCGCCGGGCGGGACGGGGCGCGGGCCGAAACCCTGACCCTGTTTGGTGCCGACGACATCCGTTACCGCCGCAGCCAGATCGACGAAAGCCCGGCCCCCGCCGAGCGGCGCAATGCCGATCATGGCCGCCTGAATGCGCTGCTTGGGTTGGCCGAGGCATTGAAATGCCGCCGTCAGGACCTGTTGGGCTATTTTGGTGAGGTGGTTGAACCCTGCGCAAATTGCGACCTGTGCACAACACCGCCCGATCTGTTTGATGCAACCCAGGCCGTGCGCATGGCCCTGTCGGCAATCCTGCGCAGTGGTGAATATTTTGGGGCGGGGCATCTGATTGATATCCTGACCGGCAATGAAACCGACAAGGTGCGCCAGCGTGGTCATGACCAGTTGCAGACCTTTGGCGTGGGGCGCGAATTTGACCGCCGCCAATGGCAGGCGATCTTTCGTCAGATGATGGGGCGCGATCTGATCCGCCCTGACCGGGAACGCCACGGGGCCCTGCGCATGACCCATGCCGCCCGCCCGATCCTGCGGGGTGAGGCCGACATCACCCTGCGCCGGGACGCCCTGAAAAAGGCGCCGTCGCGCACCCCCGTCAAAACGCTGGTGTCCGAAGAAGATGCGCCACTTTTGTCGGCCCTCAAGGCCAAGCGGCGCGCCCTGGCCGAAGAGGCCCGCGTGCCCGCCTATATTGTGTTCAATGACCGCACCCTGATCGAAATGGCCGAACAGCGCCCGGCAAATATGGATGAAATGGCCCGGATCAGTGGTATTGGTGCCACCAAGCTGGAACGCTATGGCGATCTGTTTTTGCAGGTGGTGACCGGTGCGCCAGCGCCGGGGGTTCACCCGTCACGCCGCAAACTGGCCGGGCGGGGTGAGGGTGCGATTTATGACCGCCTGTCAGAGATACAGGCAGAACTGGCGCGCGGTGAAAACGGCACCGATAAACCCCTGTCCTGTTCGGCGTCCCTGTTGGCCAAGGTGGCGGCCATGGGATCACCGGATATGGCAATGCTGGGCCGGGTTTTGGGTGCGCGCCGGGCCGAACGGTTTGGCGCGGCCTTTTTGCAGGTGCTTCAGGACGCGCGCTGATTGGCGTATTTCAGATACGTTCAATCGCCAGTGCAATGCCCTGACCACCACCAATACACATTGTGATCAAGGCCTTGTTGCCCCCGGTGCGTTCCAACTCGGCCAGGGCTTTGATGGTAATAATCGCCCCCGTTGCGCCAACCGGATGGCCCAGCGCAATCGCCCCGCCGTTGGGGTTAACGCGCGCCGGGTCCAGGCCCAACCCCTTGCTGACCGCCAATGCCTGCGCGCCAAAGGCTTCGTTAGATTCGATCACATCAAAATCGTCCACACTTAAACCGGTGCGCTTTAACAGGGCCTTGACCGCAGGCACCGGGCCGATACCCATTACTTCGGGGCGCACCCCGGCGTGGGCATAGCCCAGAATACGTGCCCGAGGTTTTAGCCCCGCGCCCGTGGCCGCCCCGGCGCGCGCCAGTATCAGGGCCGCCGCCCCGTCATTGATGCCACTGGCATTGCCCGGCGTGACCGTGCCGTCCTTTTGAAAGGCTGGGCGCAACCCGGCCAATGCCCCGGCCGTGGTGGGCCTTGGGTGTTCATCCGTGTCGAAACTAACCATGTCACGGCGGATTTTCACGTCAACCGGCACGATCTGATCTTTGAAGTACCCGTTTTCAATGGCATGGGCGGCGCGTTGCTGGCTGATCAGGGCAAAGGCGTCCTGTTGTTCGCGGCTTATATCATGTTCGGCCGCGACATTTTCCGCCGTGATCCCCATATGGCCGGTGCCAAACGGACAATTGAGCGTGCCAAGCAGCATATCAACCGCCGCCACATCACCCATCTTTTGCCCCCAGCGCGCATCGGGCAGCATATAAGGCGCGCGGCTCATGTTTTCTGCACCACCGGCCAGGGCGAAATCCGCGTCCCCAAGGGCCAGCGATTGATAGGCCGACACAATCGCCTGCGCGCCCGAGCCACACAGGCGGTTCACATTCATCGCCGGAACACTGTCCGGGATACCGGCGCCCATGGCCGCCATCCGGCTTAGGTACATGTCTTTTGGCTGGGTGTTCAAGACATGGCCAAAGACCACATGGCCAATCTGGCCCGGTTCAACCCCGGATCGCTGCATCGCGGCGCGGGACACTATTTCACCCAGCTTACAGGGTTCAACCCCCGCCAGTGATCCGCCAAATGACCCAATTGCGGTTCTGGCCCCGTTTAAGATGACGATATCGTCCATGGTCTACCCCTTCGTTTTGCCCTACCTAGCCGGTTTTTCGGACCCTGACACACCCCCGTTGCCCGCGGCAATCCGTATCATGGTTATTTCAGGGGCCGCACCGATGCGCATCGGCAGCCCGGAAAACCCCAAACCCCCGGAAACCACCATCTGGCGGTGCCCGTCCCGATGGTGGCCATAGGCATAGCGCCCGCCAAATTGCGACGGGGTCAGGGGCCGCCAGCCAAACAGGTTTAGCTGCCCGCCGTGGGTGTGGCCGCTGATTTGCAGGTCGGCGCGCGTGTCACCGGCGGCGAAATAGTCGGGCTCATGCGCCAGCAGGATCACCGCTTCGCCGTCATCAACCCCGGCAAAGGCGGCGTCGGGTCGGTGAAACCCCTGTTTCCAGTCACGCCTGACCGGCAGTTGGCTGTCAAAGCCCACGGCCCAGAACGGCTGACTGCCATGCTCAACCCTGATCGCGTGGTTTTGCATCAGCGTAATAGACGAACCCGCAAAGGCATTGACCACGGAAGACTGGGTTAATCCGCTGCTTTGGGCAAGTTTACAGTCATGCCAGTCGTGATTGCCCAGAATGGCCATCACCCCCAGTGGGGCGCGCAGATCTGTCAGAACCTCAACAATTGCATCCGCAGGCTCGCACCGGCCCGGCAAAACCGGCCCGGCCAGATAATCGCCCCCCAGCACAATCATATCGGGGGCCATTCCATTGATCTGCCCGACCACACGGGCCACATCCGCCAATGATGTCCAGGGCGCCACCACATGCAAATCCGCCAGAACCACAATCGTCATTTCCGGCCCGGACCAGCGGTTCAGCGTGACGTCATAGGACACCACGACCGGTTTGCTTTTGATGCTGAGCAAACGGCGGGGAAACTCTGATATCTTGTGCACTGGTTTTCCCGATTTACTGCCCGACCCGGACAAAGCCACGATCCGGGGGTGTTTTCAAGCCCGCTCGCCTAAAGTATACGAACCAACGTATATCAAACCAACCCCAAGGGATTTTGCATTATGAAACTGGACCATATCCAACTGGCCATTCCCGCCGATACAGAAGATGCCTGCCGCAAATTCTGGGGTGATCTTCTGGGGTTTGGCGAACTTACCAAGCCGGCCGCCCTGCAGGCCCGGGGTGGCGCGTGGTTTACCAGCGGTTCGGTTGAAATCCACCTTGGGGTCGAGGCCGGGTTTACCCCCGCCAAAAAGGCCCACCCGGCCTTTAGGGTGCCCGATCTGGACGGGCTGGCCGATCGGCTGGCCAGTGCTGGTCACCCGATCAGGTGGGACGACGCCATCGCCGGGCGGCGGCGGTTTTTTACCGACGATCCAGTTGGTAACCGGGTTGAATTTATTGCCCAGTAGTGGGCAAAACCGCCACCCGGCCCTGTGCTGTCAGGTTCCAGACATCGCGCCCCTCAACCGCCACCACGCTTAGGGGGCCACCATAGGCGACGCCGCTGTCGATATCGACGCGGTTGCCAAAATGGGTGGGGGCATCAACCGGGGTGTGGCCGTGAATGATAAGTGGGCCGTAATCAGTTGTGTCGCTTAAATATGGCTCTCGTATCCAGATCAGATCGTCTTCTATCTGATCCCCGATCGCCACCCCCGGCCTGATCCCGGCATGAACAAACACCACATCATCCGTGCGATACATGGTTTGCAGCCCTGCCAAAAACGCCTTGTGCCCGGCGGGAACGGCGTGATGTGCCTGTTGCAGGGTTTCACTGTCACTCAGGCCGTCACCCGTAACCCCATAGGACTGAACTGTGGTTAATCCACCGACCCGCGGATGCAGCCATTCGTATTTCGGGTTTAGAAAACTGTCGCGCCGGGGCGTTGCCCTGACCGCCCATTCAAACATCCGGTCATGGTTACCTTTTAACACGACCCAGGGCTGACCGTCGGCCTGACCGTCAATTAAATGGCTGATAACCCCGGCACTGTCAGGCCCGCGATCCGTCAGATCCCCCACATGGACAACCACGTCCGCGCCGCCTTCGCGGGCGCGGTCCTGCTCAACCAGATCATGAACTTCGCGCAGCCGGTCCAGATGCCCGTGAATATCCCCGATTGCATAGGTTCTTTGCGCTGACATTTCGGCTTTTCCAATCCTGTAAAACAGTCACGCCGCGCAATTTGCGCGGCGTGCCAATTGAATCAGACTTGGCCGCCTTAGGCCACATCAAATTCCAGCGGCCTGACCTGGGTGAACAATCCGGTGTCACGCAGGCTGTCCAGAACGTTGCCTGCAATGGCGTCATCCACATACAACAGCGCAATCGCCGCCGTGCCCTGAGCCGTGCCCTGATCGGCGCGCCCCAGGTTAAAGTTGGCGATATTCACACCAGCCGCCCCCAGCATCTGGCCAAGGGTGCCGATGATACCCGGCACGTCGCGGTTGGTGGTGTACAGCATGTGCTGGCCAATCTCGGCGTCCACATTGATGCCCATGATCTGGATAAACCGCGGCTTGCCGTCGGAAAATACCGTACCGGCGATGGAACGTTCGCCTTTGGTCGTCACCACTGTCAGCTTGATGAACGAATTATAAACCCCGGTCTTGTCCTGCGTGGTGGTGGAAACTGAAATCCCGCGTTCCTGCGCGATAACCGGCGCAGAGACCATGTTTACCTCGGGGTTGGTGGCCTTCATAAACCCGGCAACGGTGGCCGCGTTCAGGGCGGCGGTGTTCATTTCACCCACCTGCCCGTCATACAGAATGTTGATCGCCTTGACCGGATCATCGGTCAACTGCCCGATAAAGCCACCCAAATGCTGTGCCAGTTTTAGCCACGGCCCCATGACCTTGGCTTCTTCAGCAGTAACAGACGGCATGTTCAGCGCATTTGAAACGGCCCCCGTCAGCAAATAGTCGGACATTTGTTCAGCCACCTGAATGGCAACATTTTCCTGTGCCTCGGTGGTGGCGGCCCCCAGATGGGGCGTTACCACCACATTTGGCAGGTTAAACAGTGGGCTGTCGGTTGCGGGCTCTACCGCGAACACATCAAAACCGGCACCAGCCACATGGCCGGACTTAATCGCCTCTGCCAATGCTTCTTCGTCAACCAGACCACCACGGGCACAGTTCACGATCCGCACACCGGGTTTCAGTTTGGCAATGGCGTCGCGCGACATGATGTTGCGGGTTTTGTCGGTCAGCGGAACATGGAAGGTGATAAAATCGGACCGCCCAAGCAGTTCATCCATTTCCACCTTGGTCACACCGATTTTGGCGGCGCGTTCTTCGCTTAGGAACGGATCATAGGCGATAACTTTCATTTTCAGACCCAACGCGCGATTGCACACGATTGAGCCAATATTGCCCGCTCCAATCACGCCCAGCGTTTTGCCGGTCAATTCCACACCCATAAACGCCGACTTTTCCCATTTCCCGGCATGGGTAGAGGTGCTGGCCGCCGGAATTTGCCGTGCCACTGCCATCATCAACGCAATCGCGTGCTCGGCGGTGGTGATGGAATTGCCAAATGGCGTGTTCATCACGATCACACCTTTTTTCGACGCTGCAGGAATATCAACATTATCCACCCCAATCCCGGCGCGACCGATGACCTTTAGGTTGGTGGCGTTGTTCAGGATTTTTTCAGTTGCCTTGGTGGCAGACCGGATCGCCAAACCATCGTATTCCCCGATGGCCTTTAGCAGGGCAACCTTGTCTTTCCCCAGATTGGGTTCAAAGGTCACATCAATGCCGCGGTCACGGAAAATCTGCACGGCGGTTTCGCTTAGTTTGTCAGAGACAAGTACTTTGGGGGCCATTTTGGCGCTCCTTATTGGTCATATGGTTTTCATATTGGTGGTTTTGGGGGTCAGGCGGTGGCGGTTTGACTTTCAATCTCGGCTTCAAACGCCCACGTCAGCCATGGCATCAATGCCTGCAAATCGGCCTCTTCAACCGTTCCGCCACACCAAATCCGTAACCCCGCAGGCGCATCACGATACGCCCCGATATCATAGGCCACACCCTGGGTTTCCAGCCGCTTGGCAACCGCTTTGGCAAAGCCTGCTCCATCAGTAATTCGTGGGTCGCTGAACTTTAGACAAACAGATGTGTTTGACCGCGTGGCCGGGTCTTCGGCCAGAAAATTGATCCAGTCATTTTGGGCGCAAAACGTCTCTAACACGGCGCAATTTGCGTCTGCGCGGGCGATCATGCCCTTTAGGCCACCAACAGATTTTGCCCATTTCAACGCTTGTAAATAGTCTTCAACCGCCAGCATTGAGGGGGTGTTGATTGTGGCACCTTCGAAGATACCGTTGATCAGTTTACCGCCCTTGGTCAGGCGAAATATTTTGGGTAACGGCCAGTTTGGCGTATAGCTTTCCAGCCGCGCAACCGCACGTGGACTAAGGATCAGCATCCCATGTGCCGCCTCACCGCCCAGCACTTTTTGCCAGCTGAACGTTGTCACATCCAAACGGTCCCACGGCAGGTCCATCGCGAATGCAGCGCTGGTCGCGTCAGAAATGGTAAGCCCTTGGCGATCAACGGGAATTTGGTTTCCGTCGGGCAGGCGAACACCACTGGTCGTGCCGTTCCAGGTGAAGACAACGTCGCGGTCGAAATCGACCTCAGCCAAGTCCACGATCTGTCCGTAATCGGCGGTGCGAACTGTCGCATCTAGCTTTAGCTGCTTGACCACATCACTAACCCAGCCCGCGCCAAAACTTTCCCAGGCCAGCATTTCAACCGGGCGTTCGCCCAGCATCGACCACATTGCCATTTCCATCGCGCCGGTGTCGGACGCAGGCACAATGCCAATTTTGTAATCATCCGGGATGCCCAGAATTTCCCGTGTGGTTTCAATGGCCTCTTTCAGTTTGGCCTTGCCAATTGCCGCACGGTGCGATCGACCCAAAGGGGCATCGGCCAGTGTATCCAGTGAAAAAGTGGGGGGTTTGGCGCATGGGCCAGAAGAAAAACGCGGGTTTTCCGGCCGCGCTGCCGGTGTACGTATCGTCATCAGTGGTATCCTCACAGATATGTGCCCTTCGTTGGGGAAGGGTGTCCCACCTGCCGCCATAAGGCGGTGCGCACCCTTTCACAAGCGCCAATTTGACGTTATAGCCCGCAAAACAACCCCAATTTTTGCCGATCGGACGATCATCATGTATATCGCCACGCTGCTATCAGACCCTAAAACCCCTGTGTTAGAGCCTGTTTTGGCCAATAACCTGCGCAGCGCATGGGGGGGTGGTGACATCAACTGGCTTGCCCCCGGCGAGGCGGCGGAATTTGCCTTGCCCAATATTCCCGACAGCTTTTGGGCCAATTGGGCCGATCTTCAGGGTTTGGGCGTTGATCTGATTATTCAGCCCGCCGAGGGGCGCAAAAAGCAAATGCTATTGGCGGATATGGATTCAACCATGATTGAACAGGAATGCATTGACGAACTGGCCGATCATGCCGGCGTTGGTGCCCAGGTTGCGGAAATTACAGCCCGGTCAATGAATGGTGAACTGGATTTTGAGGCCTCGCTTACCGAACGTGTTTCTCTGCTAAAGGGGCTGAATTCGTCCGTAATAGACACTGTTTTGGCCGATCGTATCACCCTGATGCCGGGGGCAAAAACCCTGTTGGCAACGATGAAGGCCGCGGGCGCCTATACTGCGCTGGTGTCAGGCGGGTTCACAGATTTCACAACCAAAATTGCCGGTGAACTGGGCTTTGATGAGCATCGCGCCAATAGGTTGATCATAAGCGACGGCAAACTGACCGGACAGGTCGGCCACCCGATTTTGGGTCGTGACGCCAAGGTGGTCGCCCTGGATGAAATAACCACCCGTCTGGGGATTGGTGCTGATCAGGTGCTGGCTGTTGGTGACGGGGCAAATGATCTCGGGATGTTGGGCCGGGCTGGCGCTGGTGTTGCCCTGCACGCCAAACCCGCCGTTGCCGCCCAATGTGACATTCGCATTAACCACGGTGATTTGACCGCGCTGTTGTATATTCAGGGCTATTCACGGGAAGCATTTGTAAACTAATCAGGAAATTCTGCTACTGGATTAGCCAATGAACCTTCTTCTCATCCGTGGCTGCGCGAATTTTCGCTAACAGCCCTTTTAAAAACCGCCAAAGTTACGTTAGACTGGTGTAATCGAGTTTAAAACGGCGCACGTTCTAAAAAGATCCAACAAATGGATCTGGTGCCCGAAAAGAGGCAAGGCAGCTGGAGGCTGTGAAAAATGACATTAAATTTGTTGCGTGGTTTGGTCGGTATTTCGATTGCTATGATGGGTTCAGGTGCGTTTGCACAGGATGAAACCACCAATCGGGTCGCCGCCAAAACCGACTGGAGCGTTTTTGTAGAAACCGACCCCACATCCTGTTGGAGTGTCTCAGCCCCAAAAGAAACGGTCAACACCAAGGATGGCCGGGTTGTTGCGGTGCGGCGCGGGGATATCCTGTTGTTTGTGTCTTATATCCCAAGCAAGGGCGCCAATGGTCAGATTTCGTTTACTGGCGGTTATCCGTTTGCGCCGGGGTCACAGGTTTCGTTGGAAATAAGCGGTCAGGTTTTCCAGTTGTTCACCGATGAAGCAACCAACAAAGAAATGGCCTGGGCCCCAAGCAAAGCCGATGACACCAAAATCATCACCGCGATGAAGCGCGGCTCAGAGGCGATTTTATCTGCGCAATCCGCACGCGGGACCAAAACAAAAGATATCTTTTCATTGCTGGGCTTTACCGCCGCACTGGACGAAGCGGCAGGCCGCTGTAGCGGTTAACCCCCGGCACGGGGCGCACGCCTGCAAAGAATAGCTGTTTCGCTTTTGGGCGTCTGACTGTAAGACGTCCAAATTCTGTAGGTGGGCGCGAAAACATGTCAGATACACCAATTACCCCGGAAATCGTGGCTATCCCCCGGACTGTGTCTGATGGGGCCACCAATCTGGTGGGTAAAACCCGCGACGAAATGGGCGAAATGCTGGTGGCCGCAGGTCTGCCGCAAAAACAGGCGCGCATGCGTGTTGGTCAGATCTGGCAGTGGATTTACCAAAAAGGTGTGCGCGATTTTGCGCAGATGACCAACCTGTCCAAGGCCTACCGTGAAGATCTGGCCGCGCATTTTACGGTGTCGGTTCCAGAAGTTGTGACCAAGCAGGTCTCAGATGACGGAACCCGTAAATACCTTGTGCGGATTGAGGGCGGGCATGAAGTTGAAATCGTCTATATCCCCGAAACAAACCGTGGGACGCTTTGTGTTTCGTCACAGGTGGGCTGTACGCTGAACTGTTCGTTTTGCCATACCGGCACGCAAACACTGGTGCGCAATCTGACGGCGGCTGAAATTGTTGGGCAGATCATGGTGGCCCGCGATGATCTGGGTGAATGGCCGGAACCGGGCCGCAACCCAAATGTAGAGGCCCGTCTTTTGTCCAACGTGGTTCTGATGGGTATGGGTGAGCCACTGTATAATTTTGACGCGGTGCGCGATGCGATGAACATTGCGATGGATTGCGAAGGTATTTCCCTGTCGCGACGCCGGATTACCCTGTCGACATCCGGGGTTGTACCGGAAATTGCGCGCGCGGCTGATGAAATTGGCTGTTTGCTGGCTGTGTCATTTCACGCCACCACGGACGAGGTGCGCGATAAACTGGTGCCGATCAATAAAAAATGGAACATCCAAACCCTGTTGCAAACCTTGCGTGAATACCCGCGCCTGTCCAATTCGGAACGCATTACCTTTGAATATGTGATGCTAAAGGACGTGAATGACAGTGACGATGATGCCCGCCGCTTGATCAGGCTGATCAAGGGAATTCCTGCAAAGATCAACCTGATCCCATTTAATGAATGGCCCGGATCGCCCTATCAGCGATCAGACGCCAACCGGATCAAGGCGTTTTCAGAGATCATATTTAATGCAGGCTATGCATCCCCCATTCGCAAACCACGGGGTGAAGACATCATGGCCGCCTGTGGTCAGTTGAAAAGTGCCACAGAACGTGCCCGCCGGGTGCGGCGCACGCCCGACGCACAAACGCCGGACCCGCAATAGGGTTCAGCGGCCCGGTATTTCGGCCCGCTTTTCACCGGCGTTTTCCCAGTTATCAATGTGATCAACTGCCTCTTGGGCGGTATCCACAAACCGAAACAGGTTCAGGTCCTCGGCTGAAATTGTGCCCGCATCGGCCAGTGCGTCCCAGTTGATGATAGTTTTCCAGAAGTCCCTGCCAAACAGCAATATCGGGATCTGTTCCATCCGGCCCGTCTGGATAAGGGTCAGGCATTCAAACAATTCGTCCAGCGTTCCAAACCCGCCCGGAAATGCCGCCAACGCCTTGGCGCGCATCAAAAAATGCATCTTACGAATTGCGAAATAGTGAAAATTGAAACACAGGTCCGGTGTTACATATTCATTTGGCGCCTGTTCATGGGGCAGCACAATATTCAAACCAATGGAAACACCGCCGGCATCTGCGGCGCCACGGTTTCCGGCCTCCATCACGCCGGGGCCGCCGCCGGTGACGATCACGTCTTCGCGGTGGCCATTCTTTTTGGCACGCAGTGTCATCAGGCGGGCAAATTCGCGGGCCTCATCATAATATTTCGACAAATCCGCCAGTGTTTTGGTGCGCGCCTTATCCTTATGGGCCGGGTCGGGAATGCGCGCGCCCCCAAATAAAACAACGGTGGATTCAACGCCGTATTCCGCCATCATCATTTCTGGCTTTAGCAATTCCAATTGCAGACGTATGGGGCGCAGTTCATCACGGCACAGGAAATCCCCGTCATCAAAGGCCAAGCGATACGCGGGCGAACGGGTCTGTGCGGTATCGGGTATGTGGTGGCTGGCCTTGCGATCCTGATCGGAATGGCGAAAGGGATGGGCCCGGGTAGCATCATTCATTTTTCTGCTCCTTGATTGCGCGCAGTTTAGGTTGCGACTATAGCCTGCAAGCAACAGGGCCTACATGACAATTTGGAGAAAAATATGTCCAACGCACAGCTAGAGACCGCAATCGAAGCCGCATGGGACGCACGTGATACCATTTCACCGTCTACAACCGGCGAAATGCGTGAAGCAATCGAAGACACACTGAATGCGCTGGATTCGGGAAAACTGCGGGTGGCCGAAAAACAGGCCGATGGGTCATGGCATGTAAACCAGTGGGCCAAAAAGGCGGTTCTTCTTGGGTTTCGCATCAAAGATATGGAAGCCCACGAAGGCGGCGCACAGGGCGGCGGCTGGTGGGATAAGGTCGATAGCAAATTCAAAGGCTGGGGTGAAAACCAGTGGGCAGCGGCCGGGTTTCGCGCTGTGCCAAACTGTGTGGTTCGCAAATCGGCCTATATCGCCCCCGGTGTGGTGTTGATGCCGTCTTTTGTTAACCTTGGTGCCTATGTTGACGAAGGTACAATGGTTGACGCGTGGGCCACGGTTGGGTCATGCGCCCAGATCGGCAAGAATGTGCACCTGTCTGGCGGGGTTGGCATTGGGGGCGTGCTTGAACCAATGCAGGCAGGCCCGACAATCATTGAAGACAACTGCTTTATCGGGGCACGTTCCGAGGTGGTAGAAGGCTGCATCGTGCGCGAAGGTTCGGTTTTGGGTATGGGTGTCTTTATTGGCCAGTCCACCAAGATCGTTGATCGTGAAACCGGCACAGTCACATATGGCGAAGTGCCGCCCTATTCAGTTGTGGTCGCAGGGTCGCTGCCGTCCAAAAATGGTGTTAACCTTTATTGCGCCGTGATCGTAAAGCGGGTGGACGAACGTACACGTTCAAAAACCGGTATAAATGAGCTGTTAAGGGACTGATAAATGGGAAAATCAGCCACATTTTTTATGGCCGTTACATTGGCCACGCCGCTTTATGCCGGACAATATGACGGCAAGTACCGCCCCGACCATGACTGGGCCAGTGGCTGGGATTGTGAAACCACCGCAATGGATGGTGGCGCAATTGAATTTACCGGTGACAAACTTTGGGAAGTTGAATCCTTATGCACCCTGTCAAACCCCACGCAGATCCGGGATATGAACGCCACATTATATGATGCCGATTGCGCAAATGAAGGTGAAAGTTTCAAGCAAAGGCTGCTGGTTATGGCCACAAAAGCTGGTGTTGCAATAATTCGGGACGGTGGGTCTGTATATTTCCTGCGCAGGTGCGAATGAGCGAAAAACCCAAAAAGAAAGTGTCCCGTCAGCAGGTTTTTACCCTGCTGGTCGAAGTGGGCCGCAAAGATGGTGACGACCTGCCGGGGGACGCCACCGGTGCGGCGCTGATGTGCTATTCCAGCGGTGTGGACGAAGCCGAAGCCGTGCGCGAAACCGTGGCTATCCTAAAGCAAGCCGGGCTGGCGCCGTTGGATGTATCGGGCTATGGCACACTGGATGAACGTCTGGCCGAGGGCCACGATATTTCGGACGAAGAACGTGGGCTGATGGCCCGTGCATTGGCCGAAAATTCGGTAATCATCGCCCAGATGACCCCGTTTTTTGATGATAAAAACCGTTGAATGTTTTTCTGGACCTTGATGGCACCCTGACCAACCCGGCACTTGGGATAGGCGCAGGAACTGGAGCAGGCAGATGTGATTTGTCAGTCACCTGCTATGCTGCCGGATGTCATTAACGGGTTGTTTCGCCCTTAGCTGATCATTGTGCCTAACAGGGCCTGTGTTTCATACCCTTGTAATTCGGGGTGCACGCGGCGGTGGTGGCGTGGCAGATTTGGCGTTGCAATACTTGCCAGTCCGGTGCTGGCAACAACCTGCGGGGAACTTGCCAACTGGCCGATAAACAGGCTGTCCGCCCAGGCACCAGACAGGCGAATGCATTCATGCTGGTCCAGCAAGATCTGATAATAGGTAACGGCCGACAGGCCATTTAGCGGGGTGACACCCGGATGGCCGATCAGGTTGCCCGCCTTTACCAATACGGCGTCTTGACCAAAATTATATTCAGTTTCAGTGCCAGAAATCATTACCTGTTGGTCGTGGGCGACCGCGATGTCACTTGTCAGGCCAAAAAATGGTGCTTGCAGCAGGATTGGTGCAAAACGCCCCAGGGTTGGTTGCACCTGTTTCATGATCCAGCGGATCGGCTGTGCCACCCCTGACTGTGTCAGCACCATATCGCCCAGTTGCAAACGTTCAATCGGGCGCGGCCCCTGATCGGTTTCAACCAATGCACCCGCCCCGATTGTTGGGGCCGGGCCGACAGTTTCCACCTTGTCCGACAGAGCCAGATAAAGGACACGTTCGTCGATCTGGCAGTTTTCAGCGCCCAGAATTATATTGGTCGCATCACTGGATGGCAGGGGTAGGGGCGTGTCAAAAGGGGCCTGTTGAATAAACCCTGTTTCAAGGTTTTCCAGTGACAACAACCCATGCCTTTTTGGGGCATCCCAGGAATATGTCAGTCGCATTTTGCCAAAACTGGAAGAACTGGCCGGTGCCAGACGAACATATGACGTTGCACACCCCTGCTGGGCCTCTGCCGATATTGAATAATCGGCATTCAGATACACGGTAAAGCGCCGCATCCAGTCCTTTGATGTCTGATAGTGAACCAACTTGCAGGGGGCTGTGCTGGCGATAGTGAAATCAAGCTCAAATACCAGTGACCCGGTTGCCAGTAATTTATCTGACAGGCTTTTTGGGTGGGCTGTCGTATTTTGCCGGTTGTTTTGTGCTATCCACCCCATATGTGGGGGGCGGTCGGTGTTCATCAATCTGACACCTGGTTTTCTGGGAAGAGTTACACCCCTTGAAAACTGAGAAGTCCGGTTGTCCTGCATGCCTGCTCCTATGCCAAAACGCAGAAACAACCCATATGGTCAGCACCAAACTATGTTGGTTCTGCCGCCCATCTGATCTGACATTTATGTCAGTGTTTGCCCTGCCTCAGGCTTTTTTATTATTGGGGCTATCATGCATTATGGCATTGATACTGTTAACGGCTTGAAATCATTCACCTGAAACCAGCACTGGGAATGGTGCGTTTTGGCCACAATCCGGCGTTGCACGGGATTTGCAGAGCGGATAACCAAAGGAAAACAGAGGTTGCCATGAAAAATAACGCCACTGATCCTGTTGCATTGACCCGCGATTTGGTTCGCTGCCCGTCTGTCACACCCGATGAAGGTGGTGCGCTGGTGCTGTTGCAGGCCCTTCTGTCTGATGCGGGTTTTGAATGCCACCGGGTAGACAGGGGCGGGGTTTGCAACCTGTTTGCGCGCTGGGGGGCCAAGGGTTCTGCGCGGACATTCGGGTTTAATGGCCATACGGATGTTGTGCCACTGGGTGACCGGGATGCGTGGACCGCAGACCCCTTTGGCGGTGAAATCCGTGATGGTTTTCTTTGGGGACGTGGGTCAACGGACATGAAATCAGGTGTCGCGGCCTTTGCGGCGGCGGCGATTGATTTTGTGACCCAAACGCCCCCGGATGGCGCCGTAATACTGACAATCACCGGTGATGAAGAAGGTGACGCAATTGACGGCACCGTCGCCCTGTTGGACTGGATGGCAGGTCAGGGCGAAGCAATGTCTGTCTGCCTTGTGGGCGAACCGACCTGCCCAAACCACATGGGTGAGGCAATGAAGATCGGGCGACGCGGGTCAATGAACGCCTTTATCACGGCGCGCGGCGTACAGGGCCATTCGGCCTATCCCGAACGGGCAAATAACCCGGTTTCAGCGATGGCAGAACTGGTTACCCGCCTGACGGGCAGGGTTTTGGACGGCGGCACAGACCACTTTGACCCGTCAACACTGGCCGTGACCAATTTTGACACCGGAAATAAAGCCACCAACGTTATTCCCGCCGATTGCAAAATTGCGGTGAATATCCGTTTTAATGATACCCACATATCGGCAGGGCTGATTGAATGGTTGGCGCAGGAAACCGAAAAACTGGCCAGCCAAACCGGCATTTCATTTGAAATGACCACAAAGGTGTCGGGTGAAAGTTTTGTCACCCCGCCCGGCCCCCTGTCAGACCTGATTGGTCAGGCGGTGCTGGCAGAAACCGGGCATAATCCGGTTTTGTCCACGTCCGGGGGCACGTCAGATGCGCGGTTTGTCAAAAGCCACTGCCCCGTGGTGGAATTTGGCCTTGTCGGCAAAACCATGCACGCGGTGGATGAACGTGTTGAAGTCGCCCAGATCAGCCAATTGCGCGATATCTACAGCCGGATATTGCGTGGCTATTTCGCATAAATACCGCCAGCGTCTGGTTGTCATGGTTAAAGAACCGCGACCAGGCCGGGTGAAAACCAGACTGGGGCGCGACATTGGCATGACCCGTTCCGCATGGTGGTTTCGCCACCACGCGCACGCCCTGATACGGCGCCTGCGTGACCCGCGCTGGCAAATTATTATTGCCGTTTCACCAGATGCCGAAGGGCTGCAAAGCCGTGTCTGGCCCGCCGATCTGGCGCGCTGGCCACAGGGGCGGGGGGATCTGGGCGCGCGAATGGCCGGTATTTTTAATGGGGTGCCACCCGGCCCGGCGGTTATAATCGGGGCGGATATTCCCGCCGTTTCAAAACCCCATATTGCCCGTGCATTTGCGGCGTTAGGGTCACATGACGCGGTGTTTGGGCCGGCCACCGACGGTGGTTTCTGGCTGGTGGGGCTAAAACGTTTGTACCCCAGCCCGCCACAATTATTTGCCAATGTCCGCTGGTCCAGCAAACACGCGCTGGCCGATAGTATTGCCAGCATACCTAACCGGCGGATTGCTTTGGTTGACACTTTGTCGGATGTTGATACTGCAGCCGACCTTGGGGTGAAGCCCCCTGACGACAACAGCCACACAAACTGATAGGCAAAAATTATGGCCCGTATTCCAACGAAACAGGAAATACTGGATTGGATTTCTGAAAATCCAACCCAGACATCCAAGCGCGACATTTCGCGGGCCTTTGGCATCAAAGGCGCAGACAGGATTGACCTGAAGCGCCTGTTGAAAGAACTAGAATCCGAAGGCCACCTGCAAAAGCGAGATAAGACCTATCGAGACCCGGACAAATTACCACCGGTGTCGGTTTTGCAGGTTCAGGCCCCCGATAGTGACGGCGACCTTTTTGCCCGCCCGCTGGAATGGCAGGGTTCGGGCGCAGAGCCAAATGTACTGTTAATCCTGCGCGCGGCTGATCCGGCCCTTGGGCAGGGCGATCGGATTTTGGCCCGCCTTAGCGAAGTTAAAGCCGACGATCACCAATACGAAGGCCGTCTGATCCGGCGCATTGGCACAAACCCACAACGGGTGCTGGGCGTGTTTCGGGTTGGTTCCCAAGGTGGGCGCATTGTGCCCGTTGACCGGGGCGGAAGCAAAGAATGGCGCGTCAGTGAACGGGATGTAAACGGCGCCAAAGATGGTGAGCTGGTCGAAGCACAGCGCGCCGGACCAGCGGGGCGCATGGGTCTGCCATCTGCGCGCATTGTTGAGCGTTTGGGTGATCCGTCTGCCCCCAAGGCCGTGTCCCTGATTGCAATCCACCAACACGGCATCCCTGATGCTTTTCCCGATGGCGTGATTGCGCAGGCTGACGTGGCCAAACCCGTTGGCTTGGGACAGCGCGAAGACCTGCGTGATCTGCCGCTGGTCACGATTGATCCAGCAGATGCGCGTGACCATGATGATGCGGTTTGGGCACATGGCGATGACGACCCAAACAATAAGGGCGGCCATGTTGTCTGGGTGGCCATTGCGGATGTGGCGGCCTATGTCACGCCCGGTTCTGCGCTGGATCAAGAGGCCCGAAAAAGGGGTAATTCCACCTATTTCCCGGACCGGGTTGTACCGATGCTGCCGGACCGGTTGTCTGGCGATCTGTGTTCCCTGCACGAAGGGGTGGAACGTGCCTGTTTGGCGGTGCGTATGGTGCTGGACGCGCAGGGCCAAAAGATCAGTCACCGCTTTACCCGTGGCCTGATGAAATCAGCCGCCTCGCTGAATTATATGGAAGTTCAGGGCGCACAGGACGGCGAACCCAATGACAAGGTTGCGCCCCTGCTGGGCAATGTGATCCACCCGCTTTACGCGGCCTTCACAGTGGCCCTGAAAGGGCGCGCCAGCCGTCAGCCGCTGGATCTGGACTTGCCGGAACGGCGCATTGAAATTTCTGAGGATGGTGTTGTTTCATCGGTTGCCTTTCGTGACCGGCTGGACGCGCACCGCATGATCGAAGAATTCATGGTTCTGGCCAATGTCGCGGCGGCAGAAGAATTGAGCACACGGCGTCAACCGTTGTTGTTTCGCGTCCACGAAGAACCCTCACCTGAAAAGCTGGACGCGCTGCGCGAAGTTGCACAGGCGTCCGGGCTTACCCTTGCCAAGGGGCAGGTTCTGCAAACCCGCCACTTGAATGCCCTGCTACGTCAGGCAAAGGGCACAGATTTTGACGAGCTGATCAATATTTCCACCCTGCGGTCCATGACACAGGCCTATTACAACCGCGAAAATTTTGGCCATTTTGGGCTGGCGCTGAAATCTTATGCCCATTTCACGTCCCCCATCCGGCGCTATGCTGATCTGATAGTGCACCGTGCCCTGATTGCCGGTCACGGCTGGGGGGATGATGGCCTGCAATCGGGTGATGTTGACGGGCTGGACGACACGGCGGTGCATATATCCGAGACTGAACGCCGGTCTATGACAGCCGAACGCGACACAACTGATCGTTATTTGGCCGCGTTCCTAAGTGAACGGGTTGGCAATGAATTTGGTGGTCGGGTTAGTGGCATCGCCCGCTTTGGGGCCTTTGTGAAGCTGGATGAAACCGGGGCTGACGGGCTGATCCCGGTGCGCAGTCTGGGGCGCGAATATTTCAACCACGACGCCGAAGGTCAGGCCCTGATCGGGTCTGATACCGGGTTTCGCATTGCGATGGGTCAGCGGGTCACCGTGCGCCTGGCCGAGGCAACCCCCGTCACCGGTGGGTTGTTGCTGGAATTGCTGTCGGTGGAAGACAAAAAAATACCGGCGGGGGGGCGCAGGGCGCGTGGGCGTTCCGCACCACGCAAATCCGCAAGGGCCGGTAAAAAGGCGGCAAAGGTCAAACGCAAGGTTTCACGCAACCGAAAGAAATAGGCACGGATCATATGCCCCGTAAACGTTACCTGATAATTGCCAGTATTTTGATGTTTTTGCTGGCTGCGCCGGTTGCGGTGTTCTGGTTTCGCGAAACCGAAGCAGGCCACCATTGGTTGGAACGTCAGGTTGAAATTGTCAGCCATAAATCACTGATCCGGGTGGCCGAAGGCGCAACGCCAACAGCGTTTGTGACGGATGGTTGCAGTGGCGGCATGTCGATATTCTGGCGTGATCTTGTGACCCAGTTTCCGACTGTAAAAGAAGATTTCGGAAACAACCTGCCATGGGAAAATTGCTGTATCAGCCATGATCGTGCCTATCATGATGCCGGGGGTGCCAAAACTGCCAACACCAGTTTTAAGGCCCGGGTTGGGGCAGATCAGGCATTGCGCAGTTGTGTCGCCGATTTAACAGGGGGCGACCCGGCCAATGCGGGTGGTTACAGGGTGCTGTCGGATGCAATTTATACTTCGGTCCGATTAGGGGGCGCCCCCTGTTCCGGCCTGCCCTGGCGCTGGGGGTATGGGTTGCCATCCTGTTTTGTCGGCCATCAGTTTTTTGAGACTGATGATTAGGGCCAGGACCTGTCATCCCCAATATAAAGGCAGGCTTTACCCCTGACTTTTTGATTTTGCCACAATTTAGGCACGATTAAACAATAAATTAAACAAACATAAACAAAGGAGCTGCCCAATGAATGGAAGAAATGTGTTTTTGGCTTTGGGGGTCTGTTTGTTAATTAGTACACCTGTAACTGCTGGACAGCCTGATAACCCGCAAGAGCGGCGTGATCTGGTTGAATTTAATCGCGATTACCAACAGGCCCTTAGTGGCCCATCTGGTTTTGGCCAACGTATTTCTGTCCGTGCAACGGCAAAAAATACCCGGGCCCGATTCCGCAATTTTGGCGATTATCTGCAACAGATGACCAGCGGACCAAACTCAGCCAACGATAGTGGTAGTGGTAACGACTGATACCCTGCCTTCTTATATCACTAATCTGATAGCCCCCACGACCCTGACAACAGGGTTGTGGGGGCTTTTATTTTTGCCTAAGGCGGTAACGGCAGGGATGTTCATTCATTGCCGGCTGCAGGGGTGAGAAAAGTTTGATCTTCCGGTCTACTATTCACCCGGCCGGTTTGGCGCCAAGTTTCACAAGGATTTTTGTCATCAGGCAAAACCGGGTCAGGCCAGACTGAAAAAGGTTCAGGCCAACAAAAACAACAAACCAAAGCCAGCCAAAGGGTCTGATATCAATTTGCCCGTACATTTGTGCCAGCCCAAGGCTGACAAGAATAAACAGACCTGCGATCGTCATGGTTAAGCGTTGTGCATTCATGGTGTTTGTCCCTGTTTGAATTATTATGTGTACCATAAAGATACTGGCTTCTTGATATGTCAATGTTTGAATACGTGGGCAAAAATCAGATGGTCATATATCAATCTGAACAAAGATTGCCCTATACATTCCGGGTTAAACCCATTAGCCGCCTGCAATTGGCTTCTTTTGGGTGTACTATCATAAGGTAAGCCTTACCAAACCAACCCGATACATAAACCCAACCAAGCCCAACCGCCCGAAACAACGGAAAGCCAGCTGTCGTGAAACAAGCCCTAGCAGATGCCCTTGAAAAACAAGGATACGACACCCTGACACCCGTGCAGGAAGCCGTGACAAAACCCGAATTGGCGGATGCTGATCTGCTGGTATCGGCGCAAACCGGGTCTGGTAAGACTGTTGGTTTTGGGTTGGCGATTGCGACCACACTTTTGGGGTCTGATGACCGGTTTTCGGCGGCGAACAAACCGCTGGCCCTGATTATCGCCCCCACGCGGGAACTGGCGATGCAGGTGAAACGCGAATTGGCATGGCTTTATGCTGGTGCTGGTGCGGTTGTAACGTCCTGTGTGGGTGGCATGGATATGCGCGACGAACGGCGCGCGTTGGCACGCGGGGCGCATATTGTTGTTGCGACACCGGGGCGTTTGCGTGACCACATCATGCGCGGATCACTTATTATGGATGGGTTGCGCGCGGTGGTTCTGGACGAAGCCGATGAAATGCTTGATCTGGGTTTTCGTGAGGATCTTGAATTCATTCTGGGTGAGGCCCCGCAAGACCGCCGCACGTTGATGTTTTCGGCGACCGTGCCGCGCCAGATTGTGAACCTTGCGAAAAATTACCAACAGGATGCGGTGCGCATTGTCACAACCACCGACAGTTCACCCCATTCAGATATTGAATATCGCGCCATGCAGGTGGCCCCGCGCGACGGTGAAAATGCGGTTATAAACGTGCTGCGCTATTTTGAATCCCCCAATGCGCTGGTGTTTTGTAACACGCGCGCAATGGTTAACCGCCTGACGACCCGGTTTTCAAACCGGGGCTTTTCGGTTGTCGCCCTGTCGGGTGAACTGACCCAGAATGAACGCACCCACGCCTTGCAGGCGATGCGTGATGGGCGGGCGCGGGTTTGTGTTGCCACTGATGTTGCCGCGCGCGGCATTGACCTGCCAAAACTTGATCTGGTTGTTCACGCAGAGCTGCCGTCAAACGCGGAAACCATGTTGCACCGGTCTGGCCGGACCGGGCGCGCCGGGCGCAAGGGGGTCAGTGTTCTGATCGTACCGCCCAAATCACGCCGCAAAGCCGAGGGTCTGCTGCGTGTTGCCAAGGTTAAGGCCGAGTGGGGCGATGCCCCATCTGCCGAGTCCGTAATTGCGCGCGACGGCGAACGCCTGCTGGCCGATCCGATCTGGCAGCAGGAACCAACAAAGGCCGAAGCCGCTTCGGCCAAAAGCCTGACAGACCTTTATGGCGCCGAACAAATCGCAGCCGCCTATATGCGCCTGTTTAATTCCCGTCAGTCAGCACCCGAAGAACTGGCACCATCAGGCAGTAACGCCCCACCAAAACCACGCGAAGCCTTTGGCCCAAGTGTGTGGTTTTCAATTTCCGGCGGGCGTAATGAAAACGCCGAACCGCGCCGCCTGTTGCCAATGCTATGCAAAGCCGGGGACATCACCAAAGAAGACATTGGTGCAATTCGGGTTCAGCAAGATCAGTCTTATGTTGAAATTCGCAAGGCAAGCGTGCCTGGTTTTCTGGCAAGCATTGGCGAAAATATGCGCGTTGAAGCCGGGGCAAGTATTACCCAGCTTGATAAACCACCATCGATTGCAAAATCCCCACGCCCCCCCTTTAACCCCAAGTCGCACGGTCAAAAGCCGGGTGGTGGTAAACCTGCTGGCGGTGGCAATTACAAAGGTGGCGATAAGCCAAAAACAGGCGGTAAATCAGCCCCTATTGACTGGGATGATGCCCCCGAGCAGCGCAAAAAGAAGCCGAAAAAACCCAAGCAATCCGGTGGGCCCAAAAAGCGCGAATACCCGGAAGATGCCCGCCCAGAGGGTGCGGTGACCCCGTTTAAACCCAAGCGAAAGCCGAAACCAACGGGCCAGCCCAAGGGAAAACCGGTGACACCTGCTGGCAAGCCATCCAGCAAGAAAAACCGCGCGCGGGCAAAAGCCGCGACACTTTCGGCAAAGGGTGGAAATGGTGCGCCTAAACGCGGTAAGAAAAATTAACACGCATTAAACGTAAAAAACCCGCCCACAGACCAGTTCGGTCACTTTGTGGGCGGGTTTTTTGTTTGTGGATGGTCGCTGTAATTTTTATACGCGGCCCAGCCATACATTGTTAACGTCCCGTTGGGCCCGCAACAGCGTTTCTGCCTTATGGTTGCGGTAAAAGGGGCTTGTCCGTCCGGCTTCACGTTTTGCGCGGCTGTTCTGGATCGCCACCTGAATACCGTGGAAGGTTTTGCCAATGGCACTAAGGGGCTTGAATGCAAAGTCTGGGGTGGTTGGTTGGTTGATTGTGAAAACGCCCATCTTAAATCTCCGTGTCAGGTTCAATTTTGTTGAACCCAACCTGAAGCCCCGGCGTTAGGGCGGTGCAAATATCTGATGAAACACCCGTTAAAAGACCGTAAAAAGAATGCAAATTGCAGGAAAAGACGTAAAAAGAGCGATTATTTTAGTTGATCGGGCTTAAACCCACCCACGCGGACCGAATTTCAAATGGTTTTCCCAACTATTCTTCGGCCTCACGGATCAAATTACGTATGTACCGGCCAAACAGGGCGGCAAATGGGATGCCAAACACCAACCCTAACCACACGGCGGTTTGTGGGGGAAAGGCAGCAAAGCCAACCGCCTGACCAATCAACCCAATGAAAAAGATGTTCACAGCGGCCGCACCCGCCGCCAGCGGATACAAGACGATCGAAATCTTCCAGATCGGCCATACCGCCCCCGGGTGGGGGTCTTTGGCGTCTGATTTCATTTCTTTTTGAAAACAGCCCTTTGCACCGCATAAAGCGCAAGGGCCATGGCAACTGCCGTGCCAACCAACCATAGGGTTGCACCACCCACATCGTGGGAATGGCCATCAATGACGGCTTCTCTCAGGGGGGTTTTGTCGTGATGCGCGCTTAGCGACCCCGCCCACAAAAGAAAACCAGTTGTTAGTGTAAATAACCGCATTCCAGTGTCTCCGTTTATTCGCCTGCCTTTGACAATAGGCAATAACCAGTACCGGAACTTGATTTTTATCAAATCGCGGGGATTCGGATTGCTATATTCGTTCGGGCACAGGTCGCATTGGCGGCAATATTTGATGCGGATGGGCAGGTCCATCCTGAAGAAGGGGTGTAGCAATGCTAAGTGACCCGGAAGTCCACAAGATTAGTGACTCTGTCCTATTTAAAAACCTTCCACAAAAGATGGTTAGTAAGATTGTCAAAAACGGTGTTCACCGTTCGATAAAGCGTGGTGAAACCCTGTTTGTTCAGGGGGATCCGGCCAAGCATATGTTTGTGGTGCTGGATGGTTGGGTCAAATTGGTCAGGATCACCCCGGGCGGTGACGAAGTTGTGGTTACGGTTTATTCCAAGGGGGACAGTTTTGGCGAAGCCGCCGCGATGATGGACGGCAAGTACCCGGTCACGGTTGAGGCCGCCACAGATTGTCATTTATTGCAAATGCGGGCATCGCTGATTTCCGAGCAAATAAAAAAAGACCCCGACCTTGCCGTTGCAATGCTGGCCGCCACCTTTGGCCACCTGCATGAACTGGTGCGCGAAGTCGAAAACATAAAGGCCAGGAATGGCGCCCAAAGACTGGCAACCTTCCTTGTTGCCATGGCCCCGGTTAATGAAGGAAGCTGTACGTTTTCCCTGCCATATGACAAATTATTGCTGGCCGGGCGTCTGGGTATGCAGCCCGAAAGCCTGTCACGGTCATTTGCCAATTTACGCGATCATGGGGTTATGGTGTCACGAAACAGTGTTGCGATTGCTGAAATGAAACATCTAAGACAGTTTGTTGATCTTGAAAAATCAGAAGCCCCCCGGATGGTGAAGCAATAAGTTTTTGATATTAGGGTGCTGTACCCAGCAGATACAGCCCAAAAACGATCACCAGATACAGCCCGATAAAGCTGGTAAAGCCACGCCGCCAAAACTGTGATGCGCCAAGCCCCAGATAACTGTTCAGGATGATCCGGGCCTTCAACCCGGACAGAAAAAGCACCATAAATGCCACCCAGCTAAGTCTGGCCGGTGCCTGAATGGCCAGAAGCGTTGTTACAACGCTAAGGCCAATCAGCATGATCAGGGCTTTGGTAAGGGTGTTCATATCAATTGGTCACAACAGGTAAATTATGGGAAACAGCAGTATCCAAACCAGATCAACCATATGCCAGAAACTGACACCGGCGTGGACATAACCGGGGGCGGGTCTGATCAGCAAAAGAAGAAAAATAACCAACCCGGCAATCACATGCATCGCGTGAAACCCTGTCAGCAGGTAATAGAAGGTAAAGAAATCATTGCTTTCAATTCCTATGCCTAATCTGGCCTTATCGGCGTACTCAGAATACTTGATGATCAAAAACACCACACCCGATAAGAATGCGCCGCCAAGCCACAGGCGTGTTTTCATCGGGGATCTTTTGGCATTTTGTGCGGCAACGGCGGCGCAAAAACCGCTGAACACCAAAACGACTGTGTTAATTGCCCCGGCAGTGCGGTTCAGCAGGTCCTGTGATTGGGCAAAGGTTTCCGGTTCTGCCATCCGCAAGGCCATAAACGTTATCAACCCGGCCCCAAAAACCAACAATTCACTTACGATCAGAACCCAGATCATCAATTCGCCGGGCAATTCGTCCAGCACACTGGCCGGTGGGTTCGTCACACCCCACCTGTAATTTGACGGTATATTTCCGGTAATGCCGCCGTCAGCTTTTCTGCGTCTGATACCACCGAAAACCCGCCCTGCCCGAATATCCGCGAAAACCATGCCTGTCCTTTGGCATCCACCACCACACCATGCACCGCCTGTCCCTTGCGGCGTGCTTCGCGCACGGCCATGCGGCTGTCTTCAATGCCGTGGCGACCTTCGTAATGGTCCAGATCATTGGGCTTGCCATCTGTTATCACCAACAACAGACGTTTGCTGTTTGCGCGTTCATTCAGGGTTGCCGAGGCATGGCGAACGGCCGCCCCAAGCCGGGTGTAAAATCCCGGTGTCAGGCCTTCTATTTTTGCCTCAACCGCGGGGCCCATCCGGTCGTCAAAACCTTTGCAGTTCAACATATAAACCCGATCCCGGCGCAGGGACGAAAACGTATTGATTGCAAAATAATCCCCACAGGCGTCCAGCCCCCAGGCCAGGGCGGCCAGGGCTTCTTTTTCCACATCAATCACCGTGCGTTGGCCAATGGCACTTTCGGTTGATCGGGATGTATCCATCAGGATCGAAACGGCCAGATCCCGGTCTTGGGTGCGGGTGGCGCGATATACCCGGTTATTGCTTTGCCCGGTTGCGCGCAGTTCAACCTGTGCCCCGATCACTGCTTCAAGATCCAGTTCATCACCGTCCAGTTGCCGGGGTAAAATCATGCGTTTGGGGCGCAGGGCTTCGAACTGACGTTTGACGGCACGGATACGCCGGCGCGCGGCGGGATCGGTTGTGAAAACGGGTGACTCATCCGCAAGGGGGGCATCACTGGCCAATACCCGGCAGTGGTCCGGAATATAGGTTGATTGCCGGTGATCCCACTCGGGATAAATATGTGTACCGGACAGGCGTTCACGGTCCACGTCTTCGGGGGCCAGATCCAGATGGAATTTCAGCCGGGTTGCGGTTTTTTTGGACACCTGCCCAAGGGTAAGTTCTTCCTGATCGTCGGCGGCTTTGCGGGCGTTGTCTTCGTCGTCATCTTCGATGCGACGGTTCATGTTCAGGCTTTCAACCCACGAAAATATTGCTTCGAACCGGTGCAGGATCAGGCTGTCACGGCGTTCGGCCAAATCCGATTCACCATGCCGTGCTTTCATTGTGCCTTCTTCGTCACCCTGGGGGGCATCGGATTCTTCTGTTTCTGCCAGGCGGTCCAATTTCATTCGGTCTGCCGCGGGCCGCAGATCGGGCCACAGGGGGACCGGGCGGTAGGGGCGATAGCCTTTTGGTGCGTTGATCGCCGACAGGTCTGCATCTGGGTTGCGGATGGCGGTTAGAAACCCGACTGCGCCGGCATCCTGTGGGGCCGGGCCGCCCAATAGGTGATCAATTGCAGCTTCTACAGATTTTTCAATATGCGGCAGGGCAACTGTTGGGCGGGCCTGACGGCAGGCAC
>DAOURA010000187.1 GCA_030625325.1 Marinosulfonomonas sp. | reverse complement strand
TCTTTACCGCCGGGCGTTATGACATTGATCGCACCCGGGTTTATATGCCGTTTGCTGAGGCGCAAAGCTATTTCAACCGCGAAGGTGTTGCCGATGAGATCGAAGTCATGGTGCAGGAGCCAGAGGCGGTTGATGATCTGACGGTTGGGTTGCTGAATGCGGGCGGGGATCACGCGCTAATCTGGAGCTGGCGGGACCGTTCCGGCGGGTTTCTCAGGGCATTGGAAATCGAAGATAACGTGATGTTTGTGATCATGGCGATCCTTGTTCTGATCGCGGCGATGAACATTATTTCGGGTCTGATCATGCTGGTGAAAAATAAGGGACGCGATATTGGTGTGCTGCGCACCATCGGCCTGAGTGAAGGGTCAGTTTTGCGGGTGTTTTTTATCTGTGGCTCGCTGGTTGGGGTGCTGGGCACGTTTTTCGGGGTGATCCTTGGCTGTTTGTTTGCCCTGTATATCGACCCGATTTTTTCGTTCGTGAATTACGTGGCGGGGGGCGGCGTCTGGGACCCGGCCATTCGTGGAATATACAAATTACCGGCAAAACTGGTGCCGGGGGATGTGGTGTCGGCTGTTATGCTGTCCCTTGGGTTGTCGTTTGTTGTGACCATTTTTCCGGCGCGCCGCGCGGCCCGGATGAACCCGGTTGAGGCGCTGCGATATGAATGATTGCGTGCTGAAACTTGGCGATATCAAAAAGTCCTATAATCGGGGCAAACCCGGCGAAATAAATGTTTTGCAAGGGGCGTCATTGTCACTGTCAAAGGGTGAGGTTGTGGCGCTGGTGGCGCCGTCGGGGGCGGGCAAATCAACGCTGTTGCATATTGCCGGGTTGCTGGACACGGCCGATAGTGGGACGGTGCAATTGAACGGCACCGACATGAATGGTTTGTCGGATCGAAAACGCACCAATGCGCGGCGTGGCGATATTGGGTTTATCTATCAGTTTCATCACCTGCTGCCGGAATTTTCCGCGCTGGAAAACATTGCCCTGCCGCAGCTTGCCAATGGGGTGGCCAAGGCGGTGGCCGAGGCGCGCGCGCTGGACCTGTTGGGGCGTGTTGGGGTGGCCGAACGCGCCAACCACCGCCCGGCAGAATTGTCAGGTGGTGAACAACAGCGCGTTGCCTTTTGCCGCGCACTGGCCAATGGGCCGCGATTGTTGCTGGCCGATGAACCCACTGGCAACCTGGATCCGGCCACGTCTGATCAGGTGTTTGGCACCCTGATGGAACTGGTGCGTGAAACCGGTCTGTCGGCCCTGATTGCGACCCATAACATGGACCTGGCGGCCCGGATGGACCGGGTGGTTCACATGGAAAACGGGCGGCTGGTTTAGGCGCAGGGTTCGGCGGTGTCAGCCCCCGATATGGATTTTTTCAATTTCATCTTGCAACAGGTCTGAAAACGCTTGGGCCAGACGTGACAGGGGCCTGTGGGCCGGTCGGATTATTGCAATTTTATAGGGTACGCGGGGCAGGAACGGAATGAACGTTATCCGGCCCATGTCGCCCCGTGTTGCCAGATAGTTTTGCGCGCTTATGGGACTCATCACGCCGCAGGCAAGACCTTCTTCGATAAACACATATTGGGACGCGGCATTTTGAATTTCGAAACGAACGTTGAAATCGCATCCGGCCTGTTCGAAGACGCTTGCCACCTGTTGGCGCACGAAGTGTTGCGGCACAAAAGATGTCATCGCCTGCCCGTCCAGATCGGCCGGGGTTATGACGGATTTGCGGGCCAGCGGGTTGGCGCTGGGAACTGCGCAAACGCAATCCATTTCAATTTCATAGGTATCAACCAGCGGGGATTGGGGGGCCACCTCTGCCAGCCCGATTTCGAATTGTTGTGAGGCAAGGCGGCTGTAGACCTCATTTGATCGCTCTGAGATCAGCGATACAGTGACGTGGTCGCGGTCTTTCACGAAGTTTGCCAGCAGTTCGGGCATCAAACGGTCGGCAAAAACCGGCAGGCAGGAAATTCGCAATTGCCCGGTTTCAAGGGTGCCGACACTTTGCATGGTTTGGTTCAGACTATTGACCTGTTTCAGAATGTTGGAGGCGTTTTCTAGTAAAAAATGGGCCTCAGGCACCGGGTGCAGGCGCCCGGCGCGGCGCTCGAACAGTTTGTAGCCAACGGCCCCTTCCAGCCCGGTGATCAGTGAACTAATCGCCGGCTGTGTGCGCCCGATGTTGCGCGCGGCCTTACTGACCGAACCGGTCAGCATGACCTCTTGAAAGGCTTTTAATTGTCGCAGGTTCATTTGGGGGCCTTATTTCCTTAACATCTGGATACCTTATAAATAAAATCTATCGATATACAAAAAAAATAAATTTGCTTTTATGGGTTTGACCCCGCAAACTTGTAGGAACGATTGGTCAGGAACGGCAGGCGACAACAACTGCCGAATTGATGGTCGTTTGGGGGACAGACTGAAATGAACCACCGACAGGTTTTTGGCCGGATTAGGCTGGGCGCGTTTGCGCCCCATGTTTGCCCACGAGATATCAGAAATTACCACGGACCTTGCAGAAGCCCCGACACCGCAAGGCAAATCTTAATGCTCGGGATAAAGACACCACAACAAGGAGATCAAACATGAGTTTCAAAGGTAAATTTATTGCTGCTGCAACCGCTTGCGTAATGCTGGCGGGTGGCGTGGCACAGGCCCAGGACATGCAGTTCTGGCGTATTGGCACAGGTGGTGCCGGTGGTACATATTTCCCAATTGGTGGTCTGATTGCAAACGCAATTTCCAGCCCTCCGGGCGCGCGGTCATGTGATAAGGGCGGCACCTGTGGTGTTCCGGGTCTGGTTGCGATCGCCGTGTCCACCAACGCGTCTGTTGCTAACGTGAACGCCATCCACGCCGGTCTGCTGGATGCCGGTCTTGCCGGTGCGCAAAGTGTTGTGCAGGGCTATAACGGCCAAGGCAAATTTGAGGGTGATCCAAAAACCAACATCCGGGTTATTGCCAACCTTTATCCTGAAGACATGCACCTTGTGCTGGCCAAGGGTACAAGCCTGAGCAGCCTGAAAGATCTGAATGGCATGCGCATTGGTGTTGCTGCTGCGGGTTCGGGCACACAGGTTTCGGTTCGTATGATCCTGGAGCATTACGGCATTGAGGCAGAAGAGCACGAACTGGGCCTTGGTCAAAGCACGTCACGTCTGGCCGATGGTCAGTTGGATGCGTTCTTTTATGCGGGCGGTACACCGTTTGCCGCCCTGATCCAGTTGGGATCAACAAAGGGGTTTGAACTTTACAGCTTTTCTGCGGATGAGCGTAAGGCGATCAACGAAATCATCCCTTACTATGTTGAATCGATGATCCCTGCCGGTGTTTACGAAAACGTTGGTGCGGACACAGAAACCGTTGCGGTTAATGGTCAGCTGATCACGTCTGTCGATCAGCCGGATGATCTGGTTTATGCGATCACCAAGGCACTTTGGAGCGACAAGACACGCGCCTTGCTGGACAAAGGTCATTCAAAGGGTAAGGCGATCCGCCTTGAAACAGCCCTGACCGGCGTTTTGATCCCACTGCACCCCGGTGCTGAGCGGTTCTATAAAGAAATCGGCATGATCGATTAATCAGTCGAAAAAGATTGGGGCAGGCATTGATTTGCCTGCCCTAACTGCAAAAAAATCAAACAAAAACAAGCACCAACAGCGGAGCGCGCAATGGAAGTCTTTGACGTCAACAAAGTAGAAGAGCTGGAAAGAAAATATGATTCCGCCCTTCAGACCCGCGCTGTCGGACCATTTTTGGCAAAATTTATCTTTGCCTTTTCTGTCTTGTTTGCAGGGTACCATTACATCACGGCCGGGATTGGTGTGCCGATCGATCACTGGCATATGGGCGTCCATATGTCGGGTGTTATCCTGCTAATTTTTATCGGCTACCCGGCCCTGAAGGGCGATCACGTCTGGACGATGCGACCCAATGCCTGGTGGATTTGGGGCAATGTGCCGATCTGGGACTGGGCGCTGTTGGTCACGGGTATATCGGCGTCTTTGTATATCGGCATAACCTGGTACGAGATTGATTTTGAATTTCTTGGGCAACATTTTTACCTGCGCGAACAGGTGATGCGTCAGGGTGATCCGGCCACGATTGACGTGGTTTTCGGAACCATGCTGATCGTTGTATTGCTTGAGGCCGTGCGCCGCACCCTTGGGATTGTGGTGCCGATCATCATTTTAGTTTTCACCGGCTACGCCATTTTTGGCCAGTA
>DAOURA010000026.1 GCA_030625325.1 Marinosulfonomonas sp. | reverse complement strand
TCCTACACCACATCACCGGCCTATCACCTGATTGCAGAACAAGACGACACCAAGGCCGCCGCCCCGTTTGGCGAAGGCCATTACATGCAGGTTGAAGTGGCCGCAAAACTTGCCAGCAGTGATCAGGGTGAACTGGCCGATCAGTTTTTGAATTTCATGCTGTCGGATGGGTTTCAGGGGATCATCCCCACCACCAACTGGATGTACCCGGCAATTGTGCCCGCCGGTGGCTTGCCGGATGGGTTTGAAACCCTGATTGCACCTGAAAAGGCACTTCTTTACCCCGCGCAACAGGCGGGCGGGGCGCGTGACAGGGCATTGGCCAAATGGCTGAGCGCGCTAAGCCAGTAATGCGACTATGGCCGGGGTTGGTGGCCGCCACGGTTGTGGTGGCCCTGACCCTGGGCACGTTGGGCGCGGTTGCGTTGCGGGCCGAAGGGGCCGGCGCGCTGGGTCCGGCGGACTGGGCCGCGGTGCGCTTTACCCTGTGGCAGGCGCTGTTATCGGCCCTGATCAGTGTCGGCCTGTCGGTGCCATTGGCGCGGGCCCTGGCACGGCGACGTTTCCGGGGGCAGGGTCTGTTGCTGACCCTGCTGGGGGCGCCGTTTATATTACCGGTGATCGTTGCGGTTCTGGGGCTGTTGGCTGTTTTTGGCCGAAATGGCTTGATTAGTGTCTTATTTGGCTGGTTTGGCCTGCCGCCGGTGCAGATTTACGGTTTGCAGGGCGTGGTGCTGGCCCATGTGTTTTTCAACCTGCCGCTGGCGACACGGCTGGTGTTGCAGGGCTGGTCAGACATCCCGGCAGAGCGGTTTCGTCTGGCGGCAACGCTGGGGTTTAGGGCGCGCGATGTGGGGCGGGTGTTGGAATACCCGATGCTGCGTCAGGTTCTGCCGGGGGCATTTATGGTGGTGTTTGTGTTGTGCACCACCAGTTTCGCCGTGGCGCTGGCGCTGGGCGGTGGACCGCGGGCAACCACGGTGGAACTGGCGATTTATCAGGCGTTTCGATTTGATTTTGATCTGGGCAAGGCGGCCTTACTGGCGCTGATCCAGTTCAGCATTTGTGCGGCGCTGGCGGTGGCAACCCTTTGGGTGAATATCCCCCGCTCGGGGGGCGCAGGGCTGGACCGGGTAGTTGAGCGTTGGGATGGGCGAAAAACCCACCTGAAATGGATTGATGGGGCATGGATCACCGGGGCGGCAGTGTTTTTGCTGGTGCCCATGGGAATGGTGGTGTTGCGCGGGCTGGGTGGGGTGTTTGATCTGCCGCCGGAAATTGCCGGGGCGGCGCTGCGGTCATGTATTGTGGCGCTGGGCTCGGCGGGTTTGACCATTGCGCTGACGCTGCCGCTGGCGTTTGGGGCCTATGCCTTGCGACAGCGCCCGGTGGCGGGGCGTGTGATGGAAGGGGTCGGTTATCTGGCAATCGCTGCGTCCCCGCTGGTGATCGGGACCGGGTTGTTCATTGTGTTGTTCCCGGTTGTGAACCCTGTGGCGCTGGCCCTGCCGGTGACGGCGCTGGTGAACGGGGTGATGGCCCTGCCCTTTGCCCTGCGGGTACTGGCCCCGGCTGTGGCGCGGGTCGAAGAACAATTTGGCGATCTGGCCGACAGTATGGGGTTGCGTGGCTGGCAGCGATTGCGCCAGTTGCACCTGCCACGATTGCGCCGCCCGCTGGGGTTTTCCGCCGGGTTGGCGGCGGCCCTTTCGATGGGGGATTTAGGGGTGATTGCGTTGTTTTCCGACCCTGAACAAGCCACATTGCCATTGCAACTGTACCGTTTGATGGCCGCCTATCGGATGGATCAGGCGGCGGGGGCGGCCCTGTTGCTGGTGGTACTGTCACTGGCGATGTTCTGGGCGTTTGACCGTGGGGGGCGAATTGATGCTGATACTTGAGGCGCTGAATGTTGAGCAGGGCGGATTTGAACTGAGCGGCGATATTGCCATACCTGCGGGGGCCAGTATCGCCATTATCGGGCCGTCGGGGGGGGGGAAATCAACCCTGCTGGGCGCAATCGCCGGGTTCATCGCGCCGCGCAGTGGGCGGGTGATCTGGCAGGGGGATGATCTGACGCCCCTGCCCCCGGGTGAGCGGCCAATGTCGGTGGTTTTTCAGGACAACAACCTGTTTCCCCATTTCAGCGCGTTCGAAAATGTGGCGATTGGGGTGCGCCCCGATATGCGGCTAAGTCAGGTTGAAAAAACCAACGTGATGAACGCGCTGGACCGTGTTGGCCTGTCGGGGCTGGAGGCACGAAAACCCGCCGCCCTGTCGGGTGGTCAGCAAAGCCGCGTTGCGCTGGCAAGGGTGCTGGTGCGTGATCGCCCGTTGCTGTTGCTGGATGAACCATTTGCGGCCCTTGGGCCGGCACTGCGGGGTGAAATGCTGGACCTTGTGGCGGGGTTGGTGCGGGACGCCGGCGCAACCCTTTTGATGGTGACCCATGACCCGGACGACGCAAAACGCATAGCGGCGCAGACGGTGTTTGTGGATCAGGGCCGCGTCAGCCCGCCGGTGGCCACAGATGATCTGTTTGCCGACCCGCCCGCCGCCCTAAGGGACTATTTGGGAACCGCGTGATCCGGTTAGGCACCCTAAAATGAAAAACGCGCCCGTAAAGGCGCGTTTCCCCAATTGGTATCAGGTCTGAAAATCAGGCCTCTGTTTTGCCTTTGATCGGCTTCCACAGACGTTTGTTGGTCAGGTACAACAGCACCGACAGTAACGTCAGAAAGAACACGCCCATAAAGCCAACGTATTTGCGCACCATCAGTTTGGGTTCGGCGGCCCACATCAGGAAGGCGGCAACGTCTTCTGCTTCGTGGTGCAGATCGTTGGAATGGCCATCGGCATATTCCACGTCTTCGCCCCAAAGCGGCTGACCCATGGCGATTTTTCCACCGGGGAAAATATCATTTTCGTAAAAGGTTGTTCCGGCTTCTTCGATTTCTTCGCCAGTATAACCGGTCAGAAGGGCCACGATATATTCGGGGCCACCCATGCCTTTGAACAACTGGTTAAGCCCAAGGCCATAGGGGCCATGGAAACCAGCACGCGCCTTTGCCATCATTGACAGGTCGGGCGCTTCTGCAACGCCACCCTTTGGAAAGTTGTCAGTGGGCAGGGCCGGGCGTGTGTCGTCCAGTTCTGCATCGTACACTTCAAACTGGGATGCATATGCGCGCACCTCAGCGTCAGTATAGCCCAGATCCGTCAGGGTGCGCAGCGGCACATATTGCAGACCGTGGCAGCCCGCGCAGACTTCAGTATAGACCTGAAGGCCGCGCTGAAGCTGGTTTTGATCCCATTTGCCAAAAGGCCCGTCAAACGAAAATTGGACGTTTTCGATATGTCCGCCGCCACCACCAGAGGCAAAGGCGCCCCCTGCGGTGATCATCAGTGCGGACAGGATGGAAAGGGTAAGGTTCTTTATCATCTGATTTGATCCTTTCACTCTGCCGGCGTCTGCGAAGACGGGTAGTGATTGTTAAAATCTTCTTCGATCGACTCTGGCAATGGCAGGGGTTTTTCGATGACCCCCAGCAGCGGCAGGATCACCAAAAAGTAGGCGAACCAATAACCGGCCCCGATCAGTGAGATTGTTGAATATGGCGGTTCGGCAGGTTGTGCGCCGCACCACATCAAAACAATAAAATCGATAACCAGCAGATAGAACCACCAGCGGAACATTGGGCGGTATTTACCCGAACGCACGTTGGATGTGTCCAGCCATGGCACCAGAACCATCACAAAGATTGACCCGAACATCGCCAGCACACCAAAGAATTTGGCGTCAACGATGCCACCGGTCACAAAGCTGGCGATCTGAACAACCCAGACATCAGATGTGAACGCCCGCAAGATTGCGTAAAACGGCAGGTAATACCATTCGGGCACAATGTGGGCCGGGGTCACCAGTGGGTTTGCTTCGATATAGTTGTCCGGGTGGCCAAGATAGTTGGGCATAAAGCCAACAACCGCAAAGAAGATCACCAGAATAACCGCCAGTGCGAACAGATCCTTGATCACAAAGTAGGGCCAGAACGGCAGGGTGTCTTTTTCCACCTCGGCCTTGGATTTGGTGCGAACATCAACGCCGGTCGGGTTGTTGTTGCCTGTGGTGTGAAAGGCCCAGATATGCACGATAACCAGTGCTGCAATAACAAACGGCAGCAGGTAGTGCAGGGAAAAGAAGCGGTTCAGCGTGGCATTATCAACCGCAGGTCCGCCCAACAGCCAGGTTTGAATTGCCTCACCCACGAACGGGATCGCGCCAAACAGGCCGGTGATCACAGTTGCGCCCCAAAATGACATCTGACCCCATGGCAGAACGTAGCCCAGGAACCCTGTGGCCATCATTGCCAGATAGATCAGCATGCCGACGATCCACGTGATTTCACGCGGTGCTTTGTAAGACCCGTAGAACAGGCCGCGAAAGATGTGGATGTAAACCGCAAAGAAAAACAGCGATGCGCCGTTCATGTGAACATAACGCAGGACTGCGCCGCCGTTCACATCACGCATGATGTGTTCGATCGATGCAAAGGCCAGATCAACATGTGGCGTGTAATGCATGGCCAGCACGATGCCGGTCACGATTTGCAGAACCAGACAGAAGGCCAGGACAATGCCCCAGATCCACCACCAGTTCAGGTTTTTAGGTGTTGGGATTGTCATGGTGCTGTGCACCAGGCTGACAATTGGCAGACGTTCGTGAAGCCATTTTTCAAAACCCGTCTTGGGTTCGTAATGGTCGTGTGGAATTCCAGACATTCTATACGCTCCCTATCCGAGGATCAGTGTGTCTTCGCCGTCAAACTGGGCGGTCGGCACTGGCAGGTTTTCAGGGGCCGGGCCTTTGCGGATCCGACCGGATGTATCATAGTGCGATCCGTGGCAGGGGCAGAACCAGCCGCCAAAGTCGCCCGAACCGTCACCGATTGGCACACAGCCAAGGTGGGTACAAACGCCCATCATCACCAGCCATTCACCACTTTCATCCATGGCGCGGTTTTCGTCCGCGGCTGATGCACTGGCATCGCCATTGGCATTGCGCGACTTGTCGTCTGGCAGGTCCGCCAGATCAACGGCGCGGGCTGCGCTGATTTCGTCTTCGGTGCGGCGGCGGATAAACACCGGCTTGCCGCGCCATTTGACGGTTAGCTGGGTGCCGGGTTCAACACCGGAAATGTCGACGCGGATCGACGACATTGCCAACACATCAGCGGAAGGGTTCATCTGGTTGACCAGGGGCCAAACGGCAGCACCGGTTGCGACCGTTCCTGCACCCGCCGTGGCGTAGTACAAAAAGTCGCGTCGGGTGCCTTCGTGTTCGTCTGCGTGGGACACGAGCGGTTCTCCATTTTTTTGGCCGGCTGAGTCCGGCCCAAATGTTCGGGGCCACAGTTGCCCATAGCCATTAAATTTGGCTTTTAACCGGGCATATGGCCCGCGTCCAGCGGACATTCCCGCACAGGTGGCCAAGAACAGGTCAACAGGGGGGGATGATGCGCTTAAACCGCAGTTTTGGGGGTATGGGCGTGGTGTGTGAAGGCCGGCGTTATTTCAGACCTTGCGAATGCGCACACGGCCAAGGGCGGTGACGTCAATTTCAACGCCCGGCCCATTGGTGCCCAGCCTGACAATGCGCCGGTAGCGACCTGTGCTGTTCAGCTGATCACCTTCACGGCGAACGCTAAGGCCTTCGTTCACATCGTCCATGGCGTCTTGGGCGCGCTGATCATAATGGCCGCGCTGAACCCGGCGTGTCACGGCGTACGTTGCAACAGCAACCGCGCCGTAACGAATGGCAATTCCCGCAATTGGGGCAAGGGGTAGTGGCATGTGGTCCTCCTGCTATCTAAAAGAAAGGTAGGAAGTTGTGCGTGCAATGTCCATGAATTGATGGTGGGCGTTAATAATATTCGTAATCATAGCCGGCATCATTATCGCTAAAGCGGCATTTGTTCAAAACAACGCCCAGAACATTGGTCAGCTCAGACAGTTCTTTTTCGCAAATATCCAGCTGGGAAATTGTTGTACTGTCGGCGGCCCCGATCAACAGGCCGCAATCAACGATTGGCAAGAAGCCAACATTGTCATCACTGACCAGCATTGGTGGCATGTCAAAGATCATCAGGTCCGGTTTATAGGTTTCCCTGATCTCACTCAGGATCTTTTTGGTAAGCTTTGCCTGCAGCAATTCAGATGGGTTGGGTGCGGGTGAATTGTTCAACCCAAACGCAAGGTTTTCACCGACCCGCACAAAGGCGGATTTAGCGGGGTGTTTGTCACGCAACACTTCGTGCAGGCTGTTTTTAGGGCGGCTTGCCAAAAGTTTATGCATTGCCGGACGGCGCAGATCAAGGTCAAGAACCATGATTTTCAGATCGCTCTGGCGTGCCAGACTAAAGGCAAGGTTGGCGCAAACCGTTGTTTTCCCACAGGTCTTATTTGGTGAAGTGATTGCAAGGGTGGCCCAGCCATTTTCACCCATAACACGCAGCGCGCGTGAGCGCAGCAAATCGTATGGGCCTGCTTCCTTGCCCTGCGAAATAGTATTAATCCGGTTTTTGCGGGCCGTGCGGTTGGTAATCTTGATTTCTTTAATCTCGGACCACGGATCACTGACCGGGGTCACTATTTCTGGTTCCTGCTCTTGTGGGGCAGGCACATCTTGCAGGACCTGGCGATCCTGCCGGGCCTTTTCCAGTGCTGCTTCAAGTCTTTCCATTCCAAGTACCCTTTAGGCAAATACCGAGGTTTATTATTCTATATAAGCGCGCGAACCTTCGCAGCCATCTGGTCGTAAATCAGATCAAGCGGCAAATAATACGTGTGTATGGCGAAAAGTGCCGCAGGAATGCCAATAACGATCAGGGCGAACACCGAAACAAATGTTGCGCGCCGGACAACCAGTTCCATCGGGGTGCGGATGTAAGGGATGGTTGCAATCGGGGTGATACCCAGATGCTTGGTGATTTCGGTCGGGCGGCGGATGGCGCTGTTCAAAAACTCAAGCATGAATACCAGGGCCAGACCCAGGAATAGGCCCAGAAATGTGCCGCCGATTCTAATCAGCATTCGGTTTGGGCTGGTTGGTTTGTTTGGTGCGGTCGCCGGATCAAGAATCGCGATGCGCCGCCCCTTTGCCAAAAGTTCAATTCGTTCGGCTGCAGCGGCCTGCGACATCCGGTTTACAGCGGTATTATATTGGTTCTGAATATTGTTATAATCCCGGTTAAGGGCGGACTGCAAAATCGTGTTTTCCGGGGTCCGGGCCAGGGAATCTTCCAAAATTGCCAACTGATCTATGATTAGCACACGCTGTTCAGAAAGCAGGCCAATTTGGGCATCAATTCCCGCAACCGTAACATCCAGCATGCTTGTCGGGCTTTGCAGATCAATCCCGGCCGTCGCTGACTGGCCGGCGACGACGTCCTTTTGTTGGGCGACCTGCGCTTCCAGCACTTTCACCTTCGGGTGCTCGGGTGAATAAATGGCCAGGGCTTTGCTAAGGTTGTCCTGAAGGGTGGCCAGTTGACGCTGTTCGGGGGTCAGGTTTGCGTTTGATGCGTTTCCAACATTGCCTGTTGCCTCGAATACCTCAATCAGGCGGCGTTTTTGTTCCTGAAGGGTTCCGGTGTCACGATCCACGGTTGCCAGACGTGTCTGAAGGCCGGTTTGCTGGTTCAACCGGTAGGTCAATGTGTTTGGCAGGGCGTCGGCATTGGCGTTGTTGAATTCCAAAACCACGGCGCCCTGATCTTCAAGTTTTTTGCTAAGGCGCTCGACCTCAATTTCAAAGAACCGCAGGGTGTCGCTGGCCCGGTCGGCCCGGGTTTCTGCATTGTTTTGCAGGACCAGGGTCACATACTGGTTCACCACATTTACCGCGATCGTGCCTGATCGCGATTTAAATGAGATGTTCATTAAGGTTGCCTGAGTGCGCCCCGATGAGCGGCGGATTGTGGTATTGGCCCGCATTTTTCTGACAATATCATCGGCGGCCATCGCGCCCATGTCTTCAAAGACATTTTCACTGCGCGCAATGTCCAACAGGTGAACCCGTGTCATTAGCCGCTGTTCAATGATCTGCAATTCTTCGGCGTCGCCGGTTTGCACCGTTGGGGCCGCCAGTTGGTTCGGGATTTGTGACGATTCCACCAGCAGGCTGGTTCTGGACATGTAAACAGCAGGCAGAATTTTTGCCAACGTCATCGACGTGGCGAATATAATCAGAAATACAAACAAAAAATAATGGATGCGCCTCAGAAAGATGGCAAAATAAAACGAGATTGTACTTTTCATTCTGCGGCCTCACCCGATGCTATTTCGGCGCCAAAAAAGACCCCGTCGTCAATGACTGCCTGCACAATTTTCATATCAACCACCTTGGTTCCCGCGCTCCAGGCATAAAGAAGGGACATGTCGCACACCTGATTTACCAGCCGCGGGATGCCCTGAGTGACTTCAAAAATCAGCATCTTGGCCTTTTCGTCGATTTCGTCACCACTGCCGCCGGCAACACGCAGGCGGTGGGTGATGAATTCGCCGGTTGCTTCATCCGTCAGGGGGCGCAGGTGAAAACTGGCCGCGATCCGTTGCGCCAACTGGCGCAGTTCGGGTCGTTTGATCATGTCACGAAGTTCGTTCTGCCCAACCAGCACAAGTTGAATTAATTCGTCCTTGTTTGAATTGATATTGGTCAGCATCCGCAGCTCTTCAAGGCTGTTTTGCGACAGGTTCTGGGCTTCGTCAAAAATCAGGATGACGCGCCGACCTTCGGCGTATGTTTGAATAAGAAAATCCTGAAGCGCCTGAAACTGGGAAACATATCCGTCGTCTGCATCAAATTTGACGCCCAGCGCGTGCAGGACCCATTGGATAAGTTCACCGCGATCCCCCTGAGCATTGGAAATCAGGCCAACGACAGAGTCTTCTTCGATTTGTTTCAATAGCTGACGCAAAAGCGTTGTCTTACCGCAGCCAACAGCGCCGGTAATCAATGTGATTGGCGCGCGTGACAGGATCCCGAATTCCAAAACCGAAAAGGCGCGTTTGTGCTGATCCGACCAATATAGAAACGCCGGATCCGGCACGAGCGTGAACGGACGCTCGGAAAAGCCAAAGCTATCCAGATAAAAGCCCGGCGTATGTTCGGGCGGTTGGTTATTTGCAGGCTCGCGGCTCATCAATGGCCCTTATTAATTGTGTCGTCGTCAATCGGTATGCGCTGGGCCGGTCGTCCTGTCGAACCCAACATAAGATCACCCCTTATATATAGGGGTAAATTCTGGCCAAAACACGGTGTCGTAACCATTTCCCGGGGCTAAAGCACCACCCCGGCTATGTCCTACTAGGGGCAATGGCCCCCGAATCGAATAGCCAGGCGGGCATTGACCCCGATTATGACACAGTTACCCCAAGTTGAGGTTATCATTCGCGTATTCAATACAGAAGCATGGAAGAAAAGGGGTAAAAACACCAAAAAATTATGCAATTCAGCAGGCATTTCTGAAATAAGGCAAAAAAGCGGTGTGAATCGGCCTTTTTCATGCGTTGTGGATTGGTGGTGGGGGTATTAGCTGTTATTAATGTCTGGTGATGAGCTGCCTGTCTTATCCAAGAGAGTCCGAATCAACATTTAAAGGTTTGAGCCCATTGGTTTTTTCAGAGCTTTGTATTGTAAGGAGTGATCCGTTTCGGCGGAAATATGTGTAAATGACAATTCAATTTGATCAACTCGACGATAGCCTGATTTCAGCCAGTTCCCCATTCGGTCTTGTTAATGTCCCGGGCCGTGGTGGGATTTACCGCAATGGGCTTAAGCGCGTATTTGAAACTATTATTATTCTATTGGCCCTGCCGGTGGTTCTGCCGGTGGTTTTTGCCCTGACCCTGCTTTCATCCATTGATGGCAGCAGCCCATTTTTCTGGAGCAATCGTGTTGGCAAAAACGGGAAAACCTTTCGTATGCTTAAGCTGCGGACAATGGTTCCTGATGCCGAGGCACTATTACAGGCGTATCTTCAATCAGACAGCGCCGCGCGTACTGAATGGGAAACTACCCAAAAACTAAAAAATGACCCAAGGATCACCACGTTTGGCAGGTTTCTTCGTAAATCTTCAATGGATGAGCTTCCACAGCTATGGAACGTGCTGATCGGGGATATGTCTTTGGTTGGTCCACGGCCAATGCAGCCCGAACAGCGCGCCCTTTATCCGGGTTTGGCGTATTATGCCTTGCGACCAGGGATTACGGGGTTGTGGCAGGTGTCTGACCGCAATGATAGTGAGTTTGCTAAACGGGCGGACTTTGATCGTGAATACGATGAGGGCCTGTCTCTTTCGGTGGATTGTGGTGTTCTGATTGAAACCGTTGGTGTTGTTTTGAAGGGTACCGGGTACTAGTTTCTTTAAGAGAATATTTCGGCATCTTGCCGGCGCGGTGTTGGGCACCACTCTTTCTGGATTGTTGCGGGGCAATGCGAATGAGGATTTTAGATTGCAAATAAGAACAATTTTTACAGTTATTCTTCTGGTGGCTTCCATGTCGTTTTTGGCGGCGTGTGAAACATCTGAAGAACGGGCTGAAAAGCACTTTCAATCTGCTATCGCGCTGTTGGAAAAGGGCGATGAAGAACGCGCAATTGTGGAATTTCGCAATGTTTTTAAGCTGAACATCAAACATAAAGAAGCGCGGGCCGCATATGCCGAGCTACAGCGTAACCGCGGTAATTTTCGCGAGGCAATAGGTCAATATTTGCGGCTTGTTGAGCAATACCCTGATCATGTTGAAGGCCACCGGGCGATTGCCGAAATGTACGCCGAAATAGGTAACTGGCAGGAAATGGAACGTTTTCTTGTGGCAGCGCAAGCCTTGGATAGTGGCGACCCTGTTACCAATGCCTTGCAGTTGGTTTTCAGCTATCGGCAGGCGGTTGAAGACGAAGATACAGCCAAGCGTGTAAACGTTCTGAAAAATGCAAAAGATATGGTCACAGACCTTCCTGATTATATTTTGCTGCGCCAGATTGTGATCGATGGCTATGTGCGAAACGCGAATTATGATGCCGCCCTGTCAGAGCTGGACGAAGCCATTAAAAGGGCCCCCGACAACAGGCGGCTTTATGGGGTGCGGTTGTCGGTATTGGCAGCATTGGAAGATTCGTTCGGAATTGAAATCCAACTAAAAGATATGATTGCAAGATTTCCCGATGATGAAACATCCCGCTCAACGCTAGTTCGCTGGTATGTTTCCCAGGGCCAGTTGGATGCTGCTGAGCAGTATCTGAGGGAGGTCGTTAATTCGGACGCCGCCGCTTCAGAAGATCAGATGACCCTGCTGCGGTTCCTGGCGGAATTACGTGGGCAGGACGCAGCACTGGCGGAATTGAACCGCATAATAGCAACAGGGAACGCGTCGCCAATTCTGCATGGGCTTCGTGCGGGATATGAGTTTGACCTTGGCAGCCGCGGAAAAGCGATCAGTCAGTTGCAGGACCTTTTGCAAGCTTTGGAACCATCGGATGATTCACGAAAGATCAAAATTGCCCTGTCGCAGATGATGGCTGCAACAGGTGATACCGCAGGGGCGCGGGCCCTGGTGGAAGAGGTGCTTGTTGAAGATAAGTCAAATGTTGATGCCCTAAAATTAAAGGCTGGCTGGTTAATCGCGCAAGATACGGTTGGCGATGCGATTGTTACCCTGCGTGAGGCGCTGGATCAGGCCCCACGCGATACCGGTATTTTGACCATGCTGGCCCAGGCCCATGAACGGGACGGCAATCAGGACCTTGTTGGGGAAATGCTATCCCTTGCACTGGAAACATCAAACGGTGCGCCGGATGAAACCATTCGCTATTCCAAGTTCCTGATTATACTGGAAAAATACGATACTGCAGAGGGCATATTGGTGGATTCCCTGCGCATGTCGCCCGCCAACCCCGGTATTTTGGCAGAACTTGGAAACATCTATCTGGCAACGGGTGACTGGCCCCGTGCAGAACAGGTTTTGGGCACGTTGCGCCGCATTGACACGCAGATGACCCACGCAATGGCGAATGAAATGAACGCCAGACTTTTGCGCGGCCAGCACAAAACAACTGAAGCAATTGAATTTCTGGAAGGGTTGGTTAAATCCGGGGCCGCAGGCTTTGGTGCAAAGATTTCCATTGTTCGCACCCACATGGATGCGGGCAACCCGGATCAGGCAAAAAGCTATGTTGAAACCCTGCTGATAGATGAGCCCGATAATCTGGAGCTGTTGTTTCTTGATGCCGCCGTTGACGCCGGAATTGGTGATATTGAAGGTGCCGAAATAAAATACCGCGCCCTGTTAGAGCGCGACCAAAGGCAGGTACAGGTTTGGGTTGCGTTGTTTAAACTGCTTTCTGCTTCGACCAAAATGCAAGAGGCCACTGAAGCAATCGACGCAGCCAGACAGGTGCTTCCTGATGATCCGACCTTACAGTGGATTAAGGCCAGTTTGCTGGAAGCATCTGGCGACATGGAGGGGGCAATTGCAATTTATGAAAAAATGTACGCCGTCGATAATGAAAACCTGATTATCGCCAATAATTTGGCAAGCCTGCTATCGACGGTGCGGAAAGATGCAGAAACAATCGGGCGGGCCAGTATGATTGCGCGCCGGTTGCGCCCTTCTGAAATACCACCCTATCAGGATACCTTTGGCTGGATTGCCTTTTTGAAGGGCGAATTTGACGAAGCTGTGCGTGCGCTGGAACCTGCGTCTTTGGGGTTGGCGAATGACCCGATGGTTCAGTACCATCTTGCCCGGGCTTATGCGGCCAGCAACCGCCCAAAAGATGCGCTTGTACAGTTTTTAAAGGTTTTGGAGCTTACCAGCGCGGCCGACAGTCGGGAATTCGTGAAAGAGTCCCGACAGGAAGTGAACCGCCTGCGCAGCGAAATTGGCGAAGAATGACGGGGCATCACAATTGGGTGCAGGTGGCCCCGGGGACGGTTTTTCCCCCTAATATAGGGCACGCAGTGATTCTAAGACGTAATTGGTACGGGACATGCAATGTCGGATGAAACAGTAATACCCAGCCCGACGGGCCTGACGATGGTGCCATCGCGCCCACTGGGGTTCGTGTTGTTTTGCGCCCTTTTATTGGTGTCCGTGCCGATTTTCTGGCTTGGCTTTCGCTCCCTCGGGGCCGCATGGTCCACCGCAGAATACAGCCACGGGCCATTGATCCCGATCATTTCGCTGTACCTGTTTTTAAGGGAGCTGCGAAAGTCCCCGACCCCGGCCAGCAATGTCACCGACCGCTGGCCCGGTGTCGCGTTAATTGTTCTGGCCCTGGGCGTTGCATTTCTTGGCAACCTGATGCGGGTCGCGGATATTGTGACGTATGCCTTTATTTTCTGGGTTGGCGGTGTGGTTTTGACCACCTTTGGCTGGCGACGGGGTAAAACCCACTGGGCACCGGTTTTGCACCTGATCTTTATGTTGCCCCTGCCACAAATTTTGTACTGGAAATTAACCGTCTTTTTGCAGTTGGTGTCATCTGTCGTTGGGGTCTGGTTTGTTTCACTGGCCGGCGTGCCGGTGTTTTTGGAAGGCAATATAATTGATCTGGGGGTTTATAAATTACAGGTGGCCGAGGCCTGTTCCGGGTTGCGATACCTTTTCCCTATATTGTCATTTTCATATTTATTTTCAATTCTTTACCGCGGGCCACTTTGGCATAAGGCGGTCCTGTTGTTGGCTGCTGCACCATTAACAGTTTTGATGAATTCATTCCGCATCGGGGTTATCGGGGTGCTTGTTAACCAATACGGGATCGAACAGGCCGAAGGATTTTTGCATTTCTTCGAAGGTTGGGTAATTTTCCTGCTATGCGTCGCAATCCTGTTCGCAATGGCGATCCTGATGCAGCGCTTTACGGCTGATCCCAAGCCCCTTGCAGAAACAATTGATTTCGACTTCGAAGGTTTTGGCCCGATCCTTGGGCGGGTTTTCGCGATCCGGTTTTCACCTGCCCTGATCGCAGCAGTGGCCCTTAGCGCCCTGGCGTCTGCCACATGGGTCTATGCCCCGCACGCCGAGCGGATGATTGTTGATCGCGAACCGTTCGTCCTGTTCCCGCGCCATTTTGATGATTGGAGCGGATACACAGCGCGCCTGGACCCAGAGGTAGAGGTGGTTCTGGGGGCCGACGATTATGTGAATACCACGTTCAATAAGGTTGCCGAGACGGAATCGGTCAACCTATTCGTTGCCTATTACAAAGATCAAACAGCCGGTGAAGGTATTCATTCACCCGAAATTTGCCTGCCCGTTGGGGGCTGGGAAATTTTCAGCCTGGACCCCTATCAGGTGGATTTGCCAGATACGCCCTATGGGCAGTTTGAAGTGAACCGCGCGGTAATCCAAAAAGGGACATCGATGCAATTGGTTTACTATTGGTTTGAGCAACGGGGTGAGCGGTTAACAAACGATGTGTCCGCCAAGATCAGTGTTTTGGTGGACAGCGTCACAACCGGGCGGGCCGATGGTGCGTTGGTGCGGTTTGTAACGCCAATTGGTGCGCGTGAAACACCGCAGGATGCCGATGAACGGTTGCAACGTTTTATGGCGATCAGTTTGCCTTCGCTGCCAAGGTTTGTGCCGCTGTAAGGTTGCAGGACGCCTTGCATGTCAGGTTTTCATGGGTAGGTTCACCCATATGTTTAACACTACAAATACGCAAAAACGGTTTCTGCCTTTCGGGGTTTTATGGTTGATATTTACCGTCTGCGTCGGTGTGGAACTAACCCTGAGTGCCGCCGACTTTGGCCTGGTAGGAACACCTGCATGGCGCGGCTTTGTCTATCAGAATGGTGGGTTTTGGCCTGGGTTGTGGCGGGACTGGCAGCCAAACTTTCCCGCCCAACCTTATCTTATGATTGTTAGTCACGGGTTTTTGCATGGGGGGATTTCCCATACAGCATTCAACATGATCGCATTGTTTTCGCTTGGCGCACCGGTGGTGTCACGGGTTGGCCCGCGGCTGTTCATAGTTCTTTACATGGTTTCGATGCTTGGTGGTGCCTTGGGGTTTGGCCTGCTGACGCGGGAAATTCAGCCGATGGTTGGGGCGTCTGGTGCCCTGTTTGGGCTGGTTGGTGCCATTGCCGCGTGGGGGTTTTCCGATCGCAAAAGGGCCCACTTGGGAATGTGGCCGATTCGCAAAATGGTTCTGATGCTGCTTGTCTTAAATCTGGTTCTTTTCTGGGTGCTTGACGGTCAACTGGCATGGGAGGCCCATTTGGGCGGTTTTCTAGCGGGGCTTATCCTTGCACCACTAATCAACAGATCACCCGCCGGGGTGTAATTTAGGGTGCGAAAAGGTGCCGCTTTGGTGCAAAATTGGCAAAAATACCCAATAAATGCTGGATTTGTGTTGATACGGCCATAGAATTTAGCCAAACCAACCGAAACACGTGAAAACTATATCGTATGGGTGTAGGGTGCTGTAAGGAATAGCGTAACAAATTTTGAAGGGGAGCGCATAATGGCACGTATATTGTTCAGCGCACTAATTATGATTGCATTTGGCTCGATCGCATCGGCGCAGGGTCTTTATAAAATTCAGCCGGGTGATGTGCTTCGAATTGAGGTTTTGGAAGACCAGTCTCTTAACCGAAACGCACTGGTATTGCCTGACGGAACCGTAAGCATGCCATTGGCCGGTAGCGTAAGCGCGGGCGGAAAAACCCTTGGCAATGTTCAGGAAAGCATCGTTTCTGGTCTGTCTTCAAATTTTGCATCTCCGCCCAGCGTGTTTGTGACAATTCAATCGCTGAGTGGCGCGCCAAAGGCGTCTTCTGGGGGGCGTTCATCGTCGTTTGATGTTTATATCATGGGCGCTGTTAACAAGCCCGGCCAAAGCAAGATCAAATCAGGAACCACCATGTTGCAGTTTCTTGCTTCATCGGGCGGGTTTACAAAGTTTGCGGCGAAAAAGCGTGTTCAGCTTCGCCGGACCGATCGCAAAACCGGAAAAACAACCGTTTATGGGTTTAATTACAAGGCTATTGAAAACGGCTCTTCCAGCGCCGGACCGATCGTTCTGCAAAAGGGCGACGTCATCGTGGTGCCGGAACGCCGACTGTTTGAGTAGGACAATATGAGCCGGGGCATAAAAAGAAAAACACAGGCGGCAATAGCAATTTCGGTCGTGGCGTTTGCCGCGACCGACGCTGTTGCGCAGACTGCAAATTCACCTGTGGGTGGAAGTCTGACGTTTAAGACCACGGCGGACGTGAACACCAATCCGGGGCTGACGGCGGTTTCCGCCGGAACGACCCTTGGCCTGTCAGAAACCCTGGGGTTTTCGTTTCGCACGCAAACCCGAACCCAGCTGCTTGAGCTGTTCGGAAGTGCCGGCCTTAGCCTGTCACAGCCTGTTGGCGGGGCAAGCACCACCACCATTACCCAACCAAAAATTACGCTGCATTATTTCCGTGAATCGGCCAACAGCAATCTGGACCTAAGCACAAATTACTGGACCGGGGACGTGACCAGTGCCTTTGACGCTGATCCAACATCCGCCGTTGCGATGATCGTAGATACCGGCACACTGGCCAAAACCGGTGCGGCGTTTGCCTATAACTGGGGCATAACCGCGCCGTTGGGTTTTTCTGTAAACGCCTCTTATGATCAAAACGATTACACAGGCATCACAAACCCCAGCCTGTTTGATTCAACAACAATGGGTCTGGGCGTCAGCGCCAACATGCGGCTTTCGCCGTCTACCCAGGGCACGTTGACAGCACGTCGCACCGAATATGTTTCAAGTGATGCGTTTTCCACCAGCTCAGACACGATGAATTACAGCTTCAACGTTTCCCACGACCTGTCCGGGGCGCTGACGATGAACACAAATATCGGGTATCGTGACAAATCCACGACAGCCAGCGGTGTAACCACAACATCCAGCGGCTATTTCGCGGGGGCCGGGATCACACAGGCCCTGCCCAGGGGATCAGTATCCAGCAACCTGAAGGTCGATGCAGCAGGTTCAACAACAACCACGTCGCTGTCATTTGGCCGTAAGATTGATTTGCCTGATGGCAGTTTGTCAGCAAGGATTTCGGCCGATTGGTCAGCGGGCAGTGCACCCCAGTTTCTGGGTTCGGCCGCCTATACAAAGCAATTTTCTGATGGCTCACTTTCGCTTGATCTGAAGCAGTCGATTTCAACCAACAACCTTGGCCAGGATATCAAGCTTTCCAATTTGGGCATCGCCTATCAAAAGGCGCTGAATTCATCGGCTGGGATTAACCTGTCCCTTAGCATCAGCCAAACGGAAGACGGCGGCGCGGGTGCGATTCCTACGCAAAACCGGGCGACATTTTCGGCGTCATATTCCCAGGCAATAACACCTGACTGGGATCTTTCGGTGGGCTATTCACACCGCCGTAATGCGGGGTCTGCCATTGCTACGGCAGATTCAGACAGCATCTTCCTGACCCTGATGCGTGATGTGCAGTTCGGGTTTTAGGGCGCCACAGCCGTTGCCGTTAGCCGGTTTTCGGCAACCCCAGTGATTTCAACGCTGATAATCGACCCCACTTCATGCCCTGATGCCAGTGTTACCTCGGCAAACTGTTCGGTGCGGCCCATGTCCGGGCGTTCCAACAGGATGTTGGCGGTTTTGCCCAATTGGGATTGCAGGTGCATTTCAACCCGGCGCTGACCTGCGGCGCGCAATTTGGCGGTGCGCTCTTTCACGGTTTTGCGATCCACCTGGGGCATTCTGGCGGCGGGCGTGTTTTGGCGCGGGGAATAGGGAAAAACATGCAGCCACGTCAAACCGCAGTCATCCAGCAGCTTAAGTGAATTTTCAAACATCCCGTCCGTTTCGGTGGGAAAGCCCGCAATGATATCGGCCCCGAACGTCATGTCGGGGCGCAAGGCGCGGGCGTCCTGGCAAAACCGGATTGCATCATCACGCAGGTGGCGGCGCTTCATCCGTTTCAGGATCATGTCGTCACCGGCCTGCAGGGACAGGTGCAAATGGGGCATTAGCCGGGGTTCGGTTGCGATGGCCTGCATCAACATTTCATCGGCTTCGATCGAATCAATTGACGATATCCGCAAGCGGGGCAAATCAGGCACCAACCGCAGGATGCGCATCACCAGATCACCCAGTTTTGGCGCCCCCGGCAGATCACTGCCCCAACTGGTCAGGTCAACACCCGTCAGGACAATTTCGTTATAGCCACGCCCCACAAGGCGTTTAATCTGTTCCACAATGACACCCGCCCCGACCGAGCGCGAATTCCCCCGCCCGAACGGAATAATGCAGAACGTGCACCGGTGATCACAGCCATTTTGAACCTGAACATAAGCCCGCGCGCGGGTGCCAAACCCGTCAATCAGATGGCTGGCGGTATCAGTCACGGACATAATGTCGTTGACCTGCACCTTTTCGGTCTGGCCGGTAAAATCGGGCACCATACCGGCCCATGTGCCGGGGTCCATTTTTTCTGAATTGCCGATGACCAGATCAACCTCGGCCATGTTGGCAAATGTGTCCGGCTCGGTCTGGGCGGCGCAGCCGGTCACGATCAGGCGGGCACCGGGGTTTGCCTTACGCAGTTTGCGGATTTCCTGTCGGGATTTTCGCACTGCCTCGGATGTCACCGCGCAGGTGTTGACCACGACCGCATTGCCAAACCCGGCCTGCGCCGACAGTTCCTTCATCGCCTCGGTTTCATAGGCGTTCAACCGGCAGCCAAGGGTCGCAAAAACCGGCGGGTCTATTGCCATCCGGCGGATTCCAGAAATGCCGGATCAAAGCTGGCCGAAAAAACATGGGTTGTTGGGCCGGTCATCCACACCCCGTCTTCGCGCCAGTCCAGCGTCAGCCAACCACCGTCCAGCTCAATCCGTACCAACCGGTCCGTCAGGCCGCGCAGATGGGCCGCCACGACCGTCGCACAGGCGCCAGAACCACAGGCAAGGGTAATGCCCGTACCCCGTTCCCACACGCGCATACGAATGTTGTCGCGCGCCCGGATTTCGGCAAATTCAACATTCGTGGCTTGGGGGAACAACGGATTGTGTTCCATCGCACTGCCCTGTGCGGCCACATCCACAGCCCCCACGTCAGGCACAAAAAACACACAGTGCGGGTTGCCAATACCCACCGCCACCGGATCACCGGGCAGGGGCAGGTGTTTGGTATCCACCCCATGGGCCAGCGGAATATCCTGCCAGTTCAATTGGGGGGTGCCCATATTGACGCTGACCATACCACCATCGGCCCTGCGGGCGTGCAGAACACCGCGCACAGTCCTTATGGTCAGTGCGTCTTTGGCCATCTCTGCCAGAACAAACTGCGCCACACAGCGGGTGGCATTGCCACAGGCCTGTGCGGTTGAGCCGTCAGAATTCCAGAAATCCAGCCGGATATCAGTATCGTCACCATCGTGGATCTCGGCCAGCTGATCAAAGCCAACACCAAAATGGCGATGACCAATGGCGCGCGCCAGATCAGGCGTGGTCACGGTTTCCCGCCCCCGCGAATCAATGATCACGAAGTCATTGCCCAGCCCGTGCATTTTCATGAACGTCAGGCCATCTTTTGCGCGAAAATCCGACATGGAACGCGATATAGCCCGCTATTGAGTAATTGGAAAGAACAGACAAGATTTTTGCTTGACCCCGTGTAGAGCCACGGTTAGTGAAGCGCTTCGTGTGGGCCGTTAGCTCAGTTGGTAGAGCAACTGACTTTTAATCAGTAGGTCGATGGTTCGAACCC
>DAOURA010000104.1 GCA_030625325.1 Marinosulfonomonas sp. | reverse complement strand
GACATCAGTTCATGCCCACCAAGGTGCGAGGCAAAAATCTTTTCGCAAGTGGCGACGGTTTCTTCCTTTGACATATCTTCAAAACCCCACGCGTCCCACGTGTCCTGACGGCATTCAACGATCAGCGTCGCGGTGTCAGCGTCAAACTGGTAAACATGGGCCCAAAGCCAGCCGTGTTCAGTTTTTTCGAACAAAAAGGTAAAGGCGTCGTTGAATTTCTGGTGGGTGCCCAACCAGATAAATTTGCACAGGCGCACGTCAATATCAGGCTTGAAGACATCTTCATATTCCTTGCGCACCAAGGAATTGATCCCGTCAGAGGCCACCACCAGATCATATTCCTTGCGGTATTCTTCTGCCGATTTAAATTTGGTTTCAAACCGCATTTCAACGCCCAGTTCACGGGCGCGCGCCTGTAGCAAAATCAACATTTGCTTGCGCCCAACCCCGGCAAAACCATGGCCACTGGACACCGTGCGCTGGCCCTTATGCAAAACTGCAATATCATCCCAATAAATGAAATTGTCGCGGATCGCGTCGGTGCTTTGCGGGTCGTTTTCCTGCATCTTACCAAGGGCGTCGTCCGACAGAACAACCCCCCAGCCAAAGGTGTCATTGGCGCGATTTTGTTCCAGCACAGTGACATGGTGATCGGGATCACGTAGCTTCATCGAGATTGCAAAATATAGGCCCGCAGGCCCACCACCAAGACATAAAACGCGCATAGAATCCTCCTGCAGGTATAAATTTGACTACAGAGTAACGGGGAATCAATATACTTCAAGCCTAAAATATATTTACTTGAAGTTCTTTTCAAATCCCCTAATCTGGCATGATCACAGTAAGGACAGATGAATGACCGATTGGGACGACGCCTTTGAAAACTCCGCCTATATTGCGGGTGCTGAAACCTTTCCACCCCTGTGGGAACAACGGGCCGCCGATTACCGCGCCGGTGCAGATTTCGGCGAACTTAACCTGTCTTACGGCGAACATGAGCGCGAAGCATTGGATATTTTCTGGCCCACCGGCACCCCAAAGGGGTTGGCGATGTTTGTGCATGGCGGCTACTGGCTGCAATTTGATCGCAGCTACTGGTCTGATCTGGCCGAGGGGGCGCGCCAACACGGTTGGGCCGTGGCCCTGCCCAGCTATACCCTGGCGCCCGAGGCATCGATATCCGACATTACCCGCCAGATCGGGCGCGCAGTCAGTTTTGCCGCCGGGCGTGTTGATGGCCCAATCCGCCTGACGGGGCATTCCGCCGGTGGGCATCTGGTGGCGCGCATGGCCTGTCAGGACGGCCCCCTTGCGGGCGATATCGTGGCACGACTGAAACACGTCATGCCGATCAGTGGGCTGCATGACCTGCGCCCCTTGCGCAACACGCGGATGAACACCGACCTGAACCTGTCCGAACCAGAGGCAAACGCCGAAAGCCCCTGCCTGTCCATGCCCCACAAAGGTCTGCGCATCACCCCGTGGGTTGGTGGTGATGAGCGTCCGGAATTTTTGCGCCAGAACGCCCTTTTGGCCGGTACATGGGGGCGGGTCGGCGCGGATATCCACCCGGTTGTTGACCCCGGCCACAACCATTTCACGGTAATCGCCGGGCTGGCCGACCCCGCATCCCTGATGACCCGTGCTTTTGTTGACAGTGATTGACGCCGGGCGAAAATAACCGGACTGTGCGCCAAACCTGCAATCAAAGGAAACCCACATGTCCGAAACCGCCGCCCTGAACCCCGCCCACACCGAACGCCTTGAATTTGCCCGCACACTGGCACGCGAGGTCGGACTTGAGGCGCTGCGCTTTTGGAATGAACGTGGCCCCGAAAATCTGGGCACCGAGAACAAGGGCCTGCAAGACTTCGTGACCGAGGCCGACAAGGCCGCCGAAGACACCATTAAACGCGCCATCGACGAGCGCTTTCCCAATGACGGCTTTGTTGGCGAAGAAGGCGGGCGCAAATCATCCGCCACCGGCACATGGGTGGTTGACCCGATTGACGGCACCGCCAATTACCTGCGCGGCCTGCGCCACTGGGGCGTTTCAATTGCCTATGTGGAAGGCGACACAACCGTTGTTGGCGTCATTCACGACAGTGCCACCGACAGGATATATTCCGCCCAACTGGGTGGTGGCGCCACCCGCGACGGCGAAGAAATTCATGTGTCCCCCACCACCAACCCGCACGCGGCCACCGGCATTTTGGGCACATCGCGCCGCCTGCCCTTTGATATTTACCTGTCCAAATTGCGCGCCCTTTATGACGCTGGCATCGAATACCGCCGCATCGGCTCGGCTGCCATCGGCATGATCCGCGTCGCCGAAGGGGTGGCCGATTTCTATTATGAGGCCCACCTGAATTGCTGGGACGCACTGGCCGCCCTGTTGATTGTACAGGAAGCAGGCGGCAAGGGCATCGCCCCACCAATGGCAACCTTCATCCCCGATGGCGGCGAAGTTTACTGCGCCACACCGGGGCTGAGCGATCTGTTGGAAGGGCTGCTGGTTGAGGGCGATAAAAATAGCTCACTACTTTGATGATCCACAAACCAGCGGCAACTAACCCAGCATATCCTGAAAGAAAACCATGTTTGAATATTCAATTTTGCACTGGACCACATTCCTGAGTGCGGCAGCTTTGCTGAACCTGTCACCCGGTCCGGACATCGCGTTTATCCTTGGGCAAACTGTACGGGGCCGGCGAAAGGCCGGGTTTTCTGCCATGCTCGGCATTTGGACAGGCTCCTTTGGGCACGTCCTAATGGCCGCCGCCGGATTGTCGGTTATTTTGGCCACCTCTGCGCTGGCATTTTCCGTGGTAAAATGGGCGGGTGCTGCATATTTAATTTGGCTTGGCATTTCGGCGCTGCGCTCGGGCGGGGGGGCGTTTGTCTCGCAAAATGTCGGCGGCAGTACTGCTGCCTTCTCAATTTACAAACAGGGCGCATTAGTGGGGTTGTTGAACCCAAAAGTCGCCATTTTCTTTCTGGCCTTTTTGCCCCAATTCGTCGTCGTCGGTGCGGGTCCGGTGTGGGCCCAGCTATTTTTGCACGGTAGTCTGATAATAGTCGTCGCAGCCGCGATTGAACCGCCCCTGATCCTTGCCGGTGAAAAGCTGACTGCGACTTTGCGCAACAACGACCGCATCGGCCTGTGGATGGACCGAAGCCTTGGCACAATTTTTATCGGTCTTGGCATCCGCCTTGCCTTGGAAAAACACTGAGCCATCTCAGCCGATCACCCCAACACCTCTGAAACCTGCACCACCCGGCCCTGACGGACAGACATCAGTGCCGCCTCGGCAATTGCCAGTGCGCGCAGCCCGTCCTGCCCGTCCGGCGTGGCCGGGGTGCCGTCTGTCAACATGCTGATAAATGTTGAAATTTCAGCCGCGTAGGCCGCGATATAGCGGGTCATGAAAAAATCAAACAGCGGCGGCTTGGTGTAGCCATCTGCCGTTGCGACCTCAATACTGACCTCGCGCTGATTTTCAGCCGCGACCATCCCAAGGGCGCCGTGGACTTCGATCCGCTGATCATAACCATAGGTGGCACGGCGCGAATTTGAGATTGCGCATTGCTTGCCACTGGCCGTGGTCAAAATCACGTTGGCACTGTCATAATCCCCCAGCTCTCCGATTTTCGGGTCGACCAGAACCGATGCAACTGCGCTGACGCTTTCCACCTCTTCGCCCAGCAAAAACCGCGCCATATCAAAGTCATGGATCGTCATGTCTTTGAAGATACCGCCCGAAACCTTGATATACTGCGCCGGTGGTGCGCCCGGATCGCGTGACACGATATTGATCATTTCAACCTTGCCGATCCGGCCTGCGTCAATGGTGTCTTTCAGGGCTTTGAAATGCGGATCAAACCGGCGGTTGAACCCCACCATCAATTTCGCGTCACAATCCCGCACCACCTGCAAACAGTCCCGAACCCGCCCGATATCCAGATCGATCGGCTTTTCACAAAAAATCGCCTTACCGGCGCGGGCGAATTTTTCAATCAGATCGGCGTGGGTGTTGGTTGGGGTGCAGATCAGCACCCCGTCAACATCATCACTGGCGGCGATGGCATCAATATCACGAACCTCACCCCCATAAGTGGCAATCAGGCTTTTCGCGGTTTTGGGAAACACATCCGCCACGGCAACCAGTTGCGCCTGCGGGTTGCCGGTTACGGCCCGGGCGTGAACCTGCCCGATGCGGCCCGCGCCAAGTAGTGCAAAGCGTATTGTCATAAATCTGTTTTCCCCGATCATTTGCAACGCATATTACGCAATTGTATTTAACCGCCCCCTAGGGCGTATTGACACCGCCAATGCATAATTCCTTGGCGCGCATTTTCAAGGTAGGCTAACATCGGCTGAATTGTAAAATCCCGGCCAGCGGCAAACCCGGTTTGCCGGTTGACGGGGGGGCGGGGCAAAATGAAACTGGATGTTGTAACGATTGGCCGATCCTCCGTTGATCTTTACGGCGCGCAGATTGGCGGGCGGCTGGAAGACATGGGATCGTTTGATAAATATATCGGCGGCTCGCCCACCAACATCGCCGCAGGCACCGCGCGGCTGGGGTTGAAATCTGGCCTGATCACCCGTGTTGGTGACGAACACATGGGGCGGTTTATCCGTGAACAGCTGGTGCGTGAAGGCGTTGACGTACGCGGTGTCATCACCGACCCCGACCGCCTTAGCGCACTGGTTTTGCTGGGCATCCGGGACCGAGAGCAGTTTCCGCTGATCTTTTACCGCGAAAACTGCGCCGATATGGCCCTGTGCGAAGACGACATTGACCCGGCGCTGATTGGCGATGCCCGTTGCATCACCGCCACCGGCACCCACCTTAGCCACCCGGATACTAAGGCGGCGGTTCTTAAGGCGCTGACACTGGCGCGCGAAAACGGCGCGCGCACCGCCCTTGATATTGACTATCGCCCCAACCTTTGGGGGCTGTCGGGGCATGGGGACGGGGAAAACCGCTTTATCGCGTCTGATCAGGTCACGGCCCAATTGGCCGCAACCCTGCATCTGTTTGATCTGATCGTCGGCACCGAAGAAGAATTTCACATCGCAGGCGGCACCACCGACACCATTCAGGCCCTGCGCAATGTGCGCGCCATCAGTGACGCGGTTCTGGTATGCAAACGCGGCCCCATGGGGGCCAGCGCCTTTGTGGCTGACATCCCCGACAGTCTGGATAACGGCATCAGTGGCCCCGGCTTTGCGGTTGAGGTATTCAACGTTCTGGGCGCGGGTGATGGTTTTATGAGTGGGCTTTTAAAGGGCTGGCTTACTGATCAGGACTGGCCCACGTCCCTGAAATACGCCAACGCCTGCGGGGCCTTCGCCGTCAGCCGCCATGGCTGCACCCCCGCCTACCCCAGTTGGGATGAACTGCAATATTTCTTTGATACCGGCACCCAAAACACAGCACTGCGCAAAGACGGGGCACTGGAACAGGTGCATTGGTCAACCAACCGCAACACCGACTGGCCACAATTGCGGGTGTTTGCCTTTGATCACCGCGCCCAATTGGAAGACATGGCAGATGCGGCAGGTGCCGATCACGCCCGCATTGGTGACTTCAAGAAACTGTGCCTTGCCGCCGCCCACCGGGTGGCGAACGGTCAACCGGGATACGGTGTTTTATGCGACAGCCGCCTTGGGCAAGACGCACTGTTTGCGGCCGAGGCCAGTGGTCTGTGGATCGCCCGCCCAGTGGAATGGCCCGGTTCACGCCCACTGACCCTTGAGCCCGAAATTGGCCCCGATTTTGGCGGACTGGCAGAATGGCCAAGGGATCAGGTGGTCAAGGTTCTTTGTTTTTACCACCCTGATGACAGCCCGGACATCAAGGCCGCACAGGAAGGGGTGATCACCCGCCTGTTTACTGCCGCACGACGCAACAACCTTGAATTCCTGCTGGAAGTGATCCCATCAAAGGTTGCCGATTGCGATGAACTGACCACCGCCCGCGTCATTGGGCGGTTCTATGACATTGGGATTTTCCCCGACTGGTGGAAGCTGGAGCCAATGAAAACCGCAACCGCCTGGTCTGACACCTGCGCCGCGATCACCCGAAATGATCCCTATTGCCGCGGCATCGTGGTGCTTGGGCTGGACGCGCCGCGCGCCCACCTAAGCGCCAGTTTCAAGGCCGCCGCCCGCCACGATCTGGTCAAGGGCTTTGCCGTCGGGCGCACCATATTTTCAGCCGCCGCCCAAAGCTGGCTGGCAGGTGATATAAGTGACGAACAGGCCATTGACGAAATGGCCGCCAAATACCGTGACCTTTGTGAAATCTGGGACCGGGCGCGAAGTGGGGATAATATATGAACAGCGGTGGTAAGCTCTTACTTGCCGGTACTGTTCAGGTCATGGATATTTGAAGAAAGATGAAGGAGCAGGCTGTGGCAGATTTGTTAAGAAAACCGACCAGTGACAGTGGCAAGGTCCATGACATCACCCCTGAAAGTGCGGGTTGGGGCTATGTCGGGTTTGGGCTGTATCATCTGCAACCGGGTGACACGGTAAGCGAGCCGACAGGTGAGACCGAGGTCATTCTGGTATTGGTGGAAGGCAAGGCCAGCATCAGCGGTGCGGGCAAGGATTTTGGCGAACTGGGTGATAGGATGAGCGTTTTTGAACGCACCCCGCCGCACTGTGTTTACATCCCCAATGGTGAAAACTGGAGCGCCACCGCCACCACCCCCTGCACGTTAGCCGTATGCACAGCGCCGGGCAGGCGCGAACATGACGCCCAGATCATCGGGCCGGCCGGGATATCATTGGAAGAACGGGGCAAGGGCGGCAACACCCGCTATATCCACAACATCGCCATGGAAAACCGCGATGTGGCCGACAGCCTGCTGGTAACCGAAGTTTTCACCCCGTCCGGCAACTGGTCGTCCTATCCGCCCCACCGCCATGACGAAGACAACTATCCTGATATGACCTATCTGGAAGAAACCTATTACCACCGGCTGAACCCGGCGCAGGGCTACGGGCTGCAACGGGTGTTCACCGAAGATGGTGATCTGGATGAGGTCATGGCCGTCAGTGATGGTGACGTGGTGCTGGTGCCAAAGGGGCATCACCCCTGTGGTGCGCCCTATGGCTATGACATGTATTACCTGAATGTCATGGCAGGCCCGATGCGCAAGTGGCGGTTTCAAAACCACCCGGACCACGATTGGATTTTCCAGCGCGACAAATAGCGCAACAGGCGGGTGGTTTTGGGGGTTGAACAATTTTTTGCGCCCTATAAGTTATAGCTTAATAACTTATACATACAACCAGACACAGGAATCATCCCCATGGGCATCGAATTGTCATTCACATCCAAGCCATCAAAGGGCCTGCGCGCCGCGGCAATTTTCGCATTTGTTTTCGGGGCGATGACCCTGTTTTCCGCAGGCAGCGTTCTGTTCGGGCCGGACACAGCCAAACAGGCCGCCGG
>DAOURA010000023.1 GCA_030625325.1 Marinosulfonomonas sp. | reverse complement strand
CTGAAAATGGCGGCCTCTGATACCTCTGCCAGTTCGTCTTCCAGATCATTGATCCGGCTGACCCAGTCACTAAACGGCAAGGCACGTGACAGTTTATCCTTCATTTCAGTGTCGTGAAACAACAGCCCGTCGCGCATATCCACGGCCAGCATCTGGCCCGGCCCCAATGCGCCCTTTTCGACAACCCCGGCTTCGTCAACCGGCACCATCCCGGCCTCGGATCCGGCCATCACCAAACCATCCCCCGTCACGACATAGCGCATCGGGCGCAAACCCGACCGGTCCAGCCCCGCACAAACCCAGCGCCCGTCGGTCATCGCCAGGGCGGCGGGTCCGTCCCATGGCTCAATCACTGAATTGCAATAGGAATACATGTCGCGCCACGCCTGCGGCAGTTCAACGGCCTGTTGTGACCAGCTTTCAGGCACCAGAACCGTCTTGGCCATCGGGGCCGAACGGCCCGCGCGCACCAGAACTTCGAACACAGCGTCCAGCGCGGCCGAATCTGATGAGCCCTGTGCAACGATTGGTTTGATATCTTCCGCCATATCGCCAAACGCACCGGATGCCATGCGGATTTCATGGCTTTTCATCCAGTTCAAATTGCCCTTCAGGGTGTTGATCTCACCATTGTGGGCCAGCATCCGAAACGGCTGCGCCAGCCACCATTGGGGAAACGTGTTGGTTGAATAACGCTGATGATAAATCGCAAAAGCAGATTCAAAACGCTCGTCCAGCAAATCGGGGTAAAAATCGGCCACCTGCTCGGCCAGCATCATGCCTTTGTAAATCACCGACCGACAGCTAAGCGAGCAAATATAAAGGCTGGGCACCTGCGCGGCGGCGGCGGCCTTTTCAATGCGCCGCCTGATCACATAGAGTTCCCGTTCAAATGTTTCTTCGTCCACACCCTTGGAATTGGAAATCAGAATTTGTTCGATCTCGGGGCGGGTGGCATTGGCCTTTTCGCCCAGAATATGCACATTCACCGGCACCTGCCGCCAGCCGTAAATATAATACCCCATGCGCAGAACTTCGGATTCCACGATCGTGCGACAGGTTTCCTGCGCCCCCAGATCGGTGCGTGGCAAAAACACCTGACCAATGGCAATCAGTTCATCCTTGCGCGGGGTGTGGCCGGTGCGCCCGACCTGATCATAAATAAACCCAACCGGGATCTGCACATGTATGCCCGCGCCGTCGCCGGTTTTGCCGTCTGCATCCACCGCACCCCGGTGCCAGACCGCCTTTAGCGCCTTAATCCCGTTTTCCACGACCTTGCGGCTTTTCTTGCCATCAATCGAAACGACAAGGCCAACACCACAGGACGAATGTTCATCCTGCGTGGAATACAGGCTATTTTCGTCCATCCATGCGCGCTTGGCTTCTTCGCCAGCGGCCCAGTTTTCGTCATGCTTTGTCATGGTGCCCTCTTTCGTGGAAGGATCCGGGCGGCTGCCCTTGTGTTAATCCTTTACTAACCAGATAGGTCAGCAGTTCTGTCAATTGTGATTTCCCACCTGAATTCTGTGTCATATGCAATTCATATGGGAATCATATGGTTTTCATATTCGGGGTTTGGCCTGTTGCCTTGCAACATCGGCCCCCTGTTGCAGATACGTCAGCATCGCCTGCGCCGCCTCGCGCCCATCGCGGATTGCCCAGACTACCAGACTTGCACCACGCTGAATATCGCCACAGGTATAGACCCCTTCGATGCTGGTTTCGTGGGTCAGGTAATGGGCCTTTATGGTGCCCCAGTCGGTCACTTCCAACTCAGGCGTGTCCCATAATTGCGGCAGGTTTTCCGGTAAAAATCCCAGTGCCTTGATCACCAGTTCGGCGGGTTCGTGATAATCGGCCCCTTCGATAATTTCGGGTGACTGGCGCCCGCTGGCGTCCGGGGTGCCAAGGCGCATTTTTTGTACTATCACACCGTCTACGGCATCGCCGCCGGTAAACCCCTTTGGCGCGGCCAGCCAGACAAATTCAACACCTTCTTCTTCGGCGTTTTGCACTTCCCGTTGGCTGCCGGGCATGTTGGCCCTGTCACGGCGGTACAGGCATTTCACGCTGTCCGCGCCCTGTCGGATTGCGGTGCGCACACAGTCCATCGCCGTGTCACCCCCGCCGATCACAACCACCCGTTTGCCGCTGGCGTTCAGTTCACCGGATTGGATTTGTTCAACCTCGTCGCCAAGGTCCTGACGGTTGCTGGCCGTCAGGTAATCCAGCGCGCGAACAATCCCGCCCGCACCACTGCCGGGGGCCTGTAAGTCCCTGGAAACATAGACACCTGTGGCGATTAGCACCGCATCATGCATGCCGCGCAGCGCGTCAAAAGATATGTCTTTGCCCACGTCCGTGTTCAGCGCAAAAACCACGCCCGCCTGCGCCAGTTGATCAACCCGGCGCGCCACCACGTCCTTTTCCAGCTTGAACCCCGGAATGCCATAGGTCAGCAACCCACCGGCCCGGTCATTGCGTTCGTAAACCGTTACCTGAATGCCCTGCGCACGCAAAACGTCAGCCGCCGCCAGGCCGCCGGGGCCAGACCCGATGATGCCAACGCTTTCCCGGCGCTCGGCCGTTGGGATGTTTGGTTTGACCCAGCCGTTTTCCCATGCTGTGTCAGTAATATATTTTTCAACGCTGCCAATGGTCACCGTGCCGTGGCCTGATTGTTCAATCACGCAATTGCCTTCACACAGGCGGTCCTGCGGGCAGATACGGCCACAGATTTCCGGGAAAGTATTGGTGGCCTGCGCCAGTTCATACGCTTCTTTCAGCCGCCCGCTTGCCGTCATCCGCAACCAGTCGGGGATATTGTTGTGCAAAGGACAGTGATTCTGGCAATAGGGCACGCCGCACTGGCTGCACCTGCTGGCCTGTTCCGCCGCCTTTTGCGCGGCAAACTCTGCGTAAATCTCTTTGAAATCATTGCGTCTTATACTGGGATCCCGCTTTTGCGGCATATCCCGATTTACGTCCACAAATTTCAACATCGGTTCCCGAGCCATCACATACCCATTCCTAATTTCGCCCCTCAATAAGTCGGATCAACCGGAATGAAAAGGCAGCCTTACTGACCTATTTGTATATATTTTCCCTACCTCGCCACCAAAACATGCTTCACACCCATTATTTTGGGTCCGAATTGGCCCTAAATTAGGACTTTTCTTTTATTTACTGGCGGTTAGGTTGTTCGCACAGGGGCAGCGGGGTCGCCAGTATGACTTTATTTCATCTTTTCCTAGTGGCTGTCATTCAGGGGATCACTGAATTTTTGCCGGTGTCTTCATCTGGCCACCTGATTTTGTTGCCCAGCCTGACCGGGCTTGACGATCAGGGGCAGGTGATTGATGTGGCGGTTCACGTTGGCACATTGCTGGCCGTGATCCTGTTTTTCAGACGCGATGTTTTGCTGTGTATTTCCGGTGTTCCAAGGCTTTTGCGGGGCAGGGTCGATACCCCCGGCGCAAAGCTGGCGTTTCTGCTGATCCTTGCCACAATTCCTGTGGTGTTGGTGGGCCTTGTGCTGAAACTGACCGGGCTGGTGGATATGCTGCGCTCGGTCACGGTTATCGGCTGGGCGATGTTGTTGTTCGGGCTGGTGCTTTATTGGGCCGACCGGCGCGACCCTTCGCCAAAAACCGCCACTGACTGGACCATACGTGATGCGCTGATCATGGGGGTCTGGCAGGCGGTCGCCCTGATCCCCGGCACGTCCCGTTCGGGCATCACAATCACTGCCGCGCGCACATTGGGTTATGACCGCACAAATGCCGCGCGCCTGGCGATGCTGATGTCGATCCCGACCATTGTCGCATCCGGGGTATTGTTGGGCGCTGAAGTCATTTCAACCGCCGACATAGGTGCTGCGCGTGACGGCGCAATTGCCGCCCTGTTCGCGTTTTTTGCGGCGTTGCTTGCACTTAGCGTGATGATGCGCCTGTTGCGCACCGTCAGCTATACACCCTACGTGATCTACCGGGTTGTTCTGGGCCTGATACTGCTATGGATCGCCTATACCTGAGAATCAGGCTTCAGGTTTTTTGCCGATGCCTTGATCGCCGCAAACTGCCCCGACGGGCGATAGGGCCACAGGTAATCCGGCAATACTGAAAGTAGCGAAATCGGTTTAATCCCCAACTCGGAAAAACCCTTTGCATCCTCTGACACAACATTATCGTTGCGCAGGTTCTTCAACTGATCCCGCGTCAAAATACCGTTGCTGAACAGGCCAATGGTGACCCCCTGAACCGCATCAAATGCCAGTGCAATTACCGCGCCAACCACAAATGGCAGGTTCAAAACCAACCGCCGGCGCTTTATCACCCCAAGCATGATATTCATCAGCTCTTTCAGGCTGTGAACATCCGGTCCGCCCAGTTCATAAACCCCCGCCTTGACCTGCCCCAGTGCGGCCTTGGCCGCCGCCTGTGCCACGTCATCAACATAGACAGGCTGCATTTTTGATGCCCCGCCAACAATCGGCAGAACCGGGCCCCAGCCCGCCAGTTTCGCGAATTTATTAAAGAACTGATCCTCAGCGCCAAAAATCACCGAGGGGCGCAAAATCACGGCCGTGGGAAAGTGTTTCAGAACACCCGCTTCGCCCAAGGCCTTACTGCGGGAATATTTGCTTTCGCTGCTGGCATCGGCGCCAATTGACGAAATATGCACCAACTGCGTGACGTTTTGTTCAGCGGCAATCCGGGCAATACGTTCGGCACCGACATGCTGAACCGCGTCAAATTTATTCATGCCGCTTTGGTTCAAAATCCCAACACAGTTCACAACTGCATCTGCACCGACCATCACCGACCTGACAGATTCGTCGTCCCGTATGTTGCAAAAGACCGGTTCAACCTGCCCAACAGCGCCGTAGGGTTTAACCTGCATTGCTTCGTTTGGGCGACGAACGGCCACCCTGACGCGCCATCCTTCGCGGGCCATTTGTTGGGCGATATAGCGGCCCACAAAACCTGATCCACCATAGATTGTGACTAGTTTTGGCATGGTTTTTTCCAGTCTGAATTTCCCGGAAATACTTACATCCCACCCATGGCGCGCACAAGGTGCAATTCAAATGACAGGGGGATTACCGGGGTACCCCTGGAAATTATCCCGAATCCCGTTGACACCCCCCCCACAGGTCATTATCTGCCCACTTCACGACACCTGCCCAGGTGGCGGAATTGGTAGACGCGCTAGCTTCAGGTGCTAGTATTCGCAAGGATGTGGAGGTTCGAGTCCTCTCCTGGGCACCATTTAACCTTCTCATACATGCTCATATATTCTCTAAGACCTTGATTTTACAACGGTTTTTCTGTACGGTCGTTCACATAGCTGAACACCTGATACCCCCATTTCTCATCATATTGGGGGGTATCATTGGGGGTATTGCCCCGAAATGAGGAAACCGTTACCCCCAATGCCGCTTTCAGAGTTCAAAATCAGCAAGGCTAGGAAGCGAGATAGGCAATACAAACTGTCTGATGGTGGTGGGTTGTTTTTGTTGGTGAAACCCAATGGATCGAAGCTTTGGCAGCAAAAATATCGGCATCTTGGAAAAGAGCGGCTGTTGTCGCATGAGCGGTACCCCGACGTGTCTTTGGCGCAGGCTAGGGCGAAGCGTAATGATGCGCGTTCAACCTTGGCTGAAGGTCATGATCCAGCTGTGCAAAAGAAGCTCGATCAAGTCGCTGCTGCCACTCAAGCCCGCACCACTTTTCTGTGGTGGGGTAATCCCCCATTTTTAATGGGGTCCGCCTGTAGAATTACGCGGCGATTTTCAGTTTCATGGCGGGTGTAATCCCGCCGATGCCCATGTTGGGTCGATCGTTGTTGTAAGTCCAGAGCCATTGCGTGGCCTGTTCCTGTGCCTCCTCTATCGTTTCAAAGATATTTTGAGCCCGCTGACCGGCAGGTGATTGCACGCAATCACCAAGAGGGGGCCATTCCTGCCGAACCGTGCGGTTGTAGCGTTCGATGTAGGCGTTTTGCTGCGGGTTGATGATTATCGATCCCGCCTTTCTGGTTGATGAGCAAGGTTTCCCCGAAAATGGAAATTTCACCCCTGTTGTAAGTTTCCAGAAGGTTGATGCAGCGCAAAAAAGCACTTTTGCCTGATCCACTGGCCCCGATGATCGAAACCACCTCGCCACGCCTGACCGAAAGATCGAACCCTTGAGCACCTCAAGCGAGCCAAAGCTCTTGTGTAGGCCTGTGGCCGCGACCGGTATTTGTTCAGGCTTCTAAAAGTTCGACTGGCGGGTCGAGAACGACATCATTCGATTGGCGGTGTGACGGGCCACATAAATGATCTCAGCCCCATAAAGAACCGCCATGGAACAATGTTCCCCCGCATGATCTGCGGCCTCTCTGAGTAAGGGATTGGCAATATCCAAAAAGGAATGCGAGCTGAAATAGGCCATGCCCAGTTCCAGAACGCGCGGGCGCAAGCGATAGTCGCGACCATCAAAACTGGCATAACCCAGGGTAACAAGTGTTTCCAAAAACCGCCCCGTCGTTGCGCGCGGAAGATCAATTTTGCGGGCCACTTCACTAAGTGTCATGTACGGGTTTTGCGTGTCAAATGCCTTTAGAACAGCAAGCCTGCGCGCAAACGAACGTACAAGACCGGCGTCATCCATCGTTGGATTCTGGGTGCTGTCCCGGGCCACTATTCGCCGAGCTGCTGATTTCTGGAAGCTTCTGTGTACCACGTCGAAGCATTTCCTGCCAGTTGAAACCCATCAGCCCAACAGTGCTATCGAATTTGGGGCTGACCTTTTCCAGCACGCGAAACAGCCCGGCAATTTCAGGCGGTTGTATATGTCAAAGACTTACAGTCTAGCGACCATTGGTTTTGTCCATAAGACGCTGCCAATCTTCGTCTACGTCCGCTTGGATGGCGGAAATTTTTTCTTCGGAGAGCTGGCGATAGCGTTTTTGCATTGCCAGATAGCTATTCACCGGCTGTACTTTTTCTTTGACGTTCAGGGTGTATTTCGTACCGTCTTCGACTTCAAAAAGCGGGAAAACCCCTGCGTTTACGGCTTCGCGGGCACAGGCGACTGCCCTATCGTCGGCGACACCCCATCCGGGCAGGCATGGGATCAATATGATCAGCACCTTCATGCCACGTATGTTTTTGGCTTTTTTGACCTTGTCGGTCAGATCATTCAGGTCGGACGGGCTGGCGGTGGCAATATATGGAATTCGGTGCGCGGCAAGAATTTCGACCATATTCTTTTTGCGGGTAAGTTTGCCGGCGGGGGTACTGCCGGTGACGGCATTTAGTGGCGTGGACGAACTTTTCTGACCACCGGTGTTCATGTAACCTTCGTTGTCAAAACAGACATAAAGGATATCTTCGTTGCGCTCAGCAGCCGAAGAAAGGGCCTGTAGGCCAATGTCATAGGTGCCGCCGTCCCCGGCAAGGCACAAAACCGTTGTGTCGGGTTTTCCCTTTGCAACAAGGGCACGTTTCACACCGCTGGCAGAGGCCGCGCCACTTTCCAGTGTTGTGTGAAACACCGGGATTTTCACGGAGGAAAATGGATACCCACCACAAATAACCGCCGTACAGGACGGTGGTACAACTGCAACAGCGTCTTGACCGACAGTGTTTAAAACCACCCTAAGGGCCAATGCTTCGACACATCCGGCGCAGGCCACATGGCCTGAGTGAAACTGGCCATTTTCTTCGTATTTAATCGCTTCCATTGTTATTCCACCCACTGACTTTCAGGTTCCACTTTGGCCTTTTGATATTTTTTTACCCAGTCCCGGATATTTTCTGCCGAAACATTCAGGCCGCCGACGCCTGCAAGCAAACCGTGGATTTTTGGCGCATTTTCCTGTCCGTACATCACGGATTTTAGTTCCTGATGCAAAATGCCGCCCGTGCCGGGTGAATAGTTGCGATCCAAGACAATGGCGCAGGGAATGCCGCGAAGGGCGTCTTGTAGTGCTTGTTTGGGCAATGGTCGGAATAGGCGGACTTTCAACAGGCCAGCCTGGATGCCCTGATTGCGCAAATCATCGATGGCCTCGCGGGCGGTGCCGCACATACTGCCCATGGTGACAACGACCACCTCGGCATCATCACAGCGGTATTTTTCAAGTGGTTCATAGCTTCGCCCGGTCAGGGCACCCCATTCCCGGCCAATTTTGGTGATTTCATCGCAAACCAGATCATTGGCGGCGGCCATTTCTTTGCGGCTACGATTCCATGTTGCCTGATCAATTGGCGCCCCAAAGGATGACCCGACATTTGTATCAAGCATATGTTCCGGGGCAAACGGGGGAAGGAAGCCGTCAACCAGCCCCTGATCAGGGACATCCACAGGTTCCACCGAATGGGACACATAAAATGCGTCATGGTTGATCATACAGGGCAGGTTCAGTTTTTCAGACAAAACAAAGCTTTGAATGACTGTGTCCAGACTTTCCTGTGGGGTTTCACTGTAAAGCTGTATCCAGCCAGTATCGCGCTGTGCAAGACTGTCCAGTTGATCGGGCCAAAACCCCCATGGCGAGGCAGGGGTCCGGTTAACGTTAAACATGACAATCGCGGTTCGCGCCCCGACCGCATAATGCAGCAATTCGTGCATCAACAGCAGGCCCTGTGATGAGGTTGCCGTAAAAACCCGCGCCCCCGTCAGGGACGCACTGATACAGGCCGACATCGCCGAGTGTTCACTTTCGGGTGTCAGCAGTTCCGTTTTCATCGCGCCGGCGGCGTGGAATTCTGTTATTTTTTCAAGGATCGGTGTCTGGGGGGTGATCGGGTAAAGGGGTGCGACATCGGGCTTGCATAGCCTTGCAGCCCAGGAAACCGCATGATTACCACTCAACAACTGAAGACTGTTAGGCATCTTGTTCATGCTAGCTTTCCTCTTGCATCGCGATTGAGCCGGTCGGGCATTCGGCGACACACAGCCCGCAACCTTTGCAATAATCAGCGTCTACAGTGTAACCACCGTCCACCTTTTTAATTGCCACGTCTGGACAGTACAGGAAGCAGTTGTCGCATAAGGTGCAGGTGCCGCAGGTAAAGCAGCGCCCAGCCTCTTTGATTGCCTCTGCCTCGGGAAGGGGCAGTTGTACTTCTTTAAAACTTTGCAGGCGGACATCGACCATAAGGTGGGCTTGTGCGTTTCGCTGTTCCTTGGGGTGATAGGCGGTGTTGATTGCCTTATAGGGAACCTCGGCCCCCTTATCGGGTTGGCTCACAACCTGATCAGGGCAAACATAACCTGCGATTGCAACGGCGGCATGTTTGCCCATGCCAATGGCTTGCGTGACGAAACGATCCATACTGGCCAGATCACCACCTGCGAAAATGCCGTCGGTTTCAGTTTGCCATTTTGCATCTGTCGCAACCACGGGCCCCTGCGCGTTTAGCATGCCTGTCCAGCGATCAATATCCGCATCCTGACCAATCGCGGGTATGATGGCGTGGGCCGTCAGGTCAAAGGTGCCGCCGTCAACTTCAGACATGCTAAAGGCCCCCCGGGTTTCACCGGGTTTGAAATCAATTTTAGTGCATCTGAGTGTTATGCCATCATCACCCGCAACAACGGATTTCAGCATTGAAGAACAAATAAAGCCGATCCCTTCTTCTTTTGCTTCATCCACTTCGGCCCGTTGCGCCGGAAGCAATTCATCAGGTTCAAGGGACAGAACACTGACCCTGTGCCCCAGACGGCGGGCGGTGCGTGCCACATCCATCGCCGCACTGCCGCCACCAATAACGACCAGATGTTCGCCCAGTTCACATTTTTCACCGGCATTGGTTGCGGCCAGAAATTCGGCGCTGTCCAAGACGTAGTCTGCGCAATAGTCCAGCCCCGGCAGGGCTTTTGGCTTACTGGCCCCGGTGGCCAGATACACCGCATCATAGTTTTCACGAAGTTTTTTCAGGGCCTTTGCATCCAGCACCTCTGCATTCAGATGCGTGGTGATGCCAAGGTCAATTATGCGGGCAATTTCCTGATCCAGAATTGATTTGTCCAGCCGGTATGCCGGTATGCCATAGCGAAGCAGCCCACCAAGGGCGGGGCGGGCTTCAAACAGGTCCACCTGAAAACCCCTGCGGCGCAATTGATAAGCCGCTGAAAGACCGGCAGGTCCACCGCCAATAATGGCTATCTTTTCAGGGCGTTCTTCTTGTGGTTTTGCAAAGGCCCAACCATCGGCCAGCGCCTTGTCGCCCACAAACCGTTCAAGCGAACAAATGCCAACCGTTTCATCCAGATTGGTCCGGTTACAGGACGTTTCACAGGGATGGTGGCAAATCCGACCGGCAATTGAAGGGAATGGATTGTTATCCACCAGCGTGATCCACGCGCCAAAATGGTCTTCTTTGTTGACCTGAAGCAACCACTGCGCAATTTCACCATCGACGGGGCAGGCCCCATGACATGGCGAAGGCAGGTTTTTGTAATACGGCAGCGCGTTGCGCCAGGTGCCGGTCATACGTTCAAGGGATGTACTGTTTGTCCAAAGCGGAGATGGCATTTTTTCCACGTCAAACCCCTCCGAAATTCTTTAGGGTGGCATCATAGGCGTCCTTACAAGACGCGACGTTTTCTGACTTTTTAGCAGGCGCTGTTTCTTTGATTACATCGCACATTATTTCAAAGTCTGGTTGTTTAAGCATCGCCACAAATGCCCCGAGCAAAGCAGAGTTTACGACTTTTCCCATATCATTGCGCCGGGCAATGGCCTTCCCGTCAACCGGAACAATCCGAAAATCGCCAAGCCCGGCAAAGGCTGCATGGGGTTTGGATGTGTTGACGACGATAATTGAATCTTTATTGGCCGAACGAAGAAAGTTTGCATCCAGCAGGCTGTCATCAAAACATAACAACCCCGATGCAAGTTCAATATTACTGCGCACCCGGATCGGTTTGTCGTCCGCCCTTAGGGAAGACACAACCGGGGTTCCCCGACGCGCCCCGCCATAGGTTGCAAAGGTTTGCACGTATTGCCCCTGTTCAAAAAAGGCACGGGCCAAAAGGTTGCCAGCGGTCTGTGCCCCTTGCCCCCCACGACCTAAAATCAAAATCTCGCGCATTGTTTTCACCCCTGTGAATGGCGAGCTTAAACCAGAACCCGCTGGAAGCGATATAAATATCGCCCCACTATTCACGCATTCTGGTACTTAAATAGCTATTACACAAGCCCACAGGGGAAAGAATATCATGGATTGGCGGCGACAAAGGGGCGCGGGTTCACCTGTTATTGGGTCAGTTTGAATGAAATAACAAATGCCACCGTTAAGGTGATTTTCAAACTGCCTTAGTTTGCTGAAACTTCCGGTAGCCCTTAGGTCGCAAGCCGAAAATATTCAGCTTCAAAGTTGCGTTCCATCCCACTGCCACAAAACCCCATGGTCATGTTGGATGTGCCACTGATGATACCACCGGCAATGAAAGACGCGCCCTCAATCCCGTTTGCATTGGCGGCGAATTCAATGTTGTCCATTGCGATCAGCTGGCTGCCGTAAACCATCAGGTCTGCGGGAAAACTAATCGAACCCATCGTCAGTAACTGGGTGCCGCCGTCGGTTGCACAATTATCATCGCGGCCAAGCTGGATAGATGAAGGTGCGGTAATGGACGATGCATCTGTGCTGGTTGTGGCCACGATTGAGTTGTCCAAAATAGCGCCCTGACCGAATGAAACCTTGCAATTGGTTACAAGAACGAAATCCGAAAAGGAATTATGGGCGGAAAAGGTGGCCTTTTGCCCGCTGCCAGCACAAGAAACGGTGTGAATTCGCCCCGACGTCAGGTCAGCAGGGCTGATGTTGCGGCTGGCCAAGGTTATAATGCTGGCGCTGGTAATATAATCAGGTGCGTAGTCAATTCCGCCAGATGCCAGATCATCAATGATGTCTGGCAACCGGTTCAGAATGCGGATCTGATAAGACCCGTCACGCAGGGAAGATTGTAGGCCCGCGTTTGAATCAAAGCCAGAGTTGGGCAAGACAATGCCACGCCGGTCGGGCATGGAAACTACGGTGTTATCCTGGAAAAAGTTGTTGGAATTCACTTCGACATGGGTGTTGGAATGGATGCAAAAGCCGTTTGTGTAGGTGTTGTTTGACTGAACATCGACCACACCGCCGGCAACAAAGCCTTCGCGAAAGCATGTTGGGATATAGGTTTCAAATACTGCGCCTGTGCGCACGTCCCAACTTCCGATACCGGCGAATTTCAGGAAATATGTGCCAACGCTGTTATTTTTGGCGGCCAGGCGGGAAATATCAACAAGGACGCCATCTTTGGACGATGCATCAATCTGAAAGGCCTGCGCTGCTGTGTCCCAATAGCCAAATCTGATATCCTGCGCCGTCAGCAATGACCCGTACTTGACCGATGGCAAGTTAACGTTTGCCACATCAAGGGCCGCCTGTTTGGCGTCGGCGGCGGTTTCCCGTTCACGTTTATAAAGGGCTGCGTGGGCGGCAACATCTGCCGCAACCTGCAACTGGGTGCGCACCATCATGGCGTGGGACACGTCAATTGCCAGACCGCCAATTACGATCGAAGACAATGTCATAAACAGGCCAAGGGCCGTAATCGCCCCATTTTCCTGTTTGCGGAACTTCTTAAAAGAAACCGGTACAGATGTTTTCATAGTTAAAACCTCCAACTCGTTAACGAACAGATAAACGCCGCAAAACTTGCGGAAATACTTTGGTAAAAACAAATTCCAGAACAAAATTCTAAATTGATTAGGCGAAAATATGGCAGAGAGCCGAAAAGTCTAGACTTCCGGGGTAAAAAAATAAGAAAAACTTAATATAAAACAACAATTTAAATGTTTCCGGCTGGAATTTAACACCGCTGAGGTAAGCGTATCTGGTGTTTCTTTTTTAGTGACAGTATTGCCAAATTGGGTAAATTTTAATGCCTTTGTTTTCAATGCTGCCCGCCAGAAGCCCTGGCACCAATCAGCAAGTCTGTAAAAATCAGCCAAGGCCGATGATTCTAACCCTTCCTTTGACTCCCCCAGTTCCGGGGCATAATCTTTTTGAATAAATAAGGGAGACTGTGATGAAATTTAACAAACATATACTTGGAACAAAACATATACTTGGAACAACCGCGCTTGTCGGGGCTATTTTGGTGGCGGGGCAATCATTTGCCGAGGCCCGGACGCTTGTTCGCATCGCGACCATGCCCAGCGGTGCAGAGGTTACAGGCGTAAGCACAAATGCCGAAGGGGCGCTGTTTTTGAACGCACAGCATCCGGGTGGAAAAAACACGCTGAAGGAAGACACACCGCCGGCACTGATCGGTTATGTTCATGGGTTTGACAGCACTACGTTTTCAGGGCCAAGCATGCCCCTGCCGCCCGAGGATGACCGCAGCGGCGTCAGTGTCGCAAGTGGTGAATACGTAACATTTGGCAAGGCCGGTGATACCTTGGGATCGGGCGAACTTCTGGGTGGTGTTTACGATACATCGGGCAATCTGATGTATGTTTCGAACACCCCGGATTTTAATGGCTTTGTGCCACGCGGCGCCGATTCTGCGTATCTTTATACCGCATGGGAAGGGGCCGGCCGCGATAGCGCCAGCGCCATCAGCCGGATTTCCCTAAGCCGCGTTGGCGGCAAGTGGCAATCTGATCTGAACAGTTCCCGGATGGTTGACCTGTCTTCTGTTGATGGGGGTGCGGTGCTTTGTTCGGGTGTTGTGACGCCCTGGGGGACACCTTTGGTGGCCGAGGAATATTTTTATTATAACACGGCGATCTGGAACCACCCCGGCAACCATGACGAAGACGAACGTGCCAGTTTTCAAAAGGGCACAGATGTTTCGTACATAAAGCCCAAAACTCTGGCCAAATATATGGGTAAAATGGTTAATCCGTATCGCTATGGCTATATGATCGAAATTAATAACGCCGCCAGCGAAGATGGTGAATCTCTGGTTAAGCATTACGCAACCGGGCGTCTTAGCCATGAAACCGCGGCGATCATGCCCGACAATCGCACCCTATACATGAGCGATGATGATTCCGCCGTATACGCCGACAAGGTCTATAATTCGGCGTCCGGTGGCGTGTTGTTCAAATTCGTGGCCGACGTTGCCAATGATCTGAGTGCCGGCACGCTTTATGCCGCGAAACTGACACAGGACGATGAGGCCGATCCAAACAAAGCAGGCTTTGACGTTAGCTGGATCGAACTGGGCCACGGCAACAACGCCGAGATTGAAGGCTGGATCACCGAATACGACGGTGTTCAGGTGTCCGATTATGTGGACGGTGAAACGAATTACATTTCCGACGATGAAATTCGGGCCTGGGCCGAGGCAAAATCTGGCTCTGATCTGGATGGCGATGGCACGGTTCAGTCGGCACCAGACGCCCGCGCGCCATTTTTGGAAAGTCGGCGCACGGCAGCCGCGATGGGGGCCACAAATGAATGGGACAAGCTGGAAGGCATCACATCCCATGAAAACACGGTCTATATCGGGGCATCCGGCATTTCGTTCACCATGGATAAAAGCTGGGGTCATAAGGACTGGTCCACTGGCGAAATGGACGCTGGCAACGGTGGCGATATCGCGCTGAACGCCGAAGGCTGTGGCGGGACGTTTGTTTCGGTTACTGGGGATGACTATAACATCACCCGGATCGAACCCTACGTGATTGGCAAAACCGAAGCAGACGGCAGCTGTAATGCCGATTTGCCTGCCAACCCGGATAATATTCTGGCGATGAATGATGGCACATTGCTAATCGGTGAAGACGCCGGCCCCAAGCGTCATGAGCTGGATATGCTGTGGATGGTGAAATAAACCACCAATAAAACAACCCGCGCCGCCCCTTCTGTTGAGGGGGCGGCGTTTGCTTGCGCGATACAGTTTCCCGAAAATTCAAAAATTTAAGTTAACGCTGGTCAGTTCGGTGGCCCTGTGTAATTTTTACGCGGGAAACTGGCCGGAAAACACGGCCAATCCAAAGGGAGAAGAAAATTGAAATTACTGAAATCACTATGCCTGGTTGCAGCCGGATCGTTAATTGCCGGTTCTGCACTGGCAGAAACCCGCGTTACATATAAGTCGGCCAAATCCACGTCGTCCTATTATCAGATGGCCGTACAGATATCCGAGGCGATGAAGGCCGGAACCGATGGCGGCATTATCGTCACCATCGAAGAAAGCCAGGGTTCCGTCCAAAACGTAATGGAATCGGCTGTTCGCACAGGCAACTATGTGTTCACCACGCCACCGGTTCTGGTAAAGCTGGCGAAATCCGGCTCGGCGATGTTCAAGGACAAGGCCAACCCGAAGTTTGCAGAAATCCGGGCGCTGTTTCCGATCCCGTCGCTGACCATGCATTTCGTTATGAGCGAAAAATCAGGCGTGACAGATTTTGCCGGTATGGAAGGCAAAACCATTCTGCTGGGCAAGGGATCATTTGGCGCCAAAGAAGGTGCGAAATACCTGAAACTGTTCGGTCTGGAAGGCAAGGTAACACTGGCCGAGGTTGAATTGTCCAATGCTGGACCTGCGCTGAAAAATGGCCAGATCGACGGCTTTGTCACCGCCGGGTCTTACCCTGCGCCAAACGTTATCGAAGCGGCCGCAGGCACCGGTGTTCGGGTGATTTCCCTGAACGATGAACAGATCGCCGCAAGTAAGCGCACCAGACTGGTTATTCCCGCAGGCACATATGCCGGACAAACCGAAGACATCATCACAACGTCCCTGCCGGTGGTCGCCTATACAACGACCCAGATGGATGACGCGACAGCCTATGAGCTGACCAAAACCTATTGGGAGCAAAAGGCAGATATGGGTGCGGGTGCTGCGTGGTGGAACGCGGTTGATCAGGGGCTGATGGGCAATATCATTGGTCAGATCCATCCGGGTGCTGTGAAATATTACCTCGAAGCGGGCTTTGATCTGACCGACGATCAAAAGTAATCCCAACAGATGAAAAAACCACTGAAACCCGGCGATCCTGTCGGGTTTCAGCATAAGGGATCTGTTATGCCCCGATTGTTCTGGGCCGCCCTTGGGGCGGTGTCGATCCTGTTTCATATCTGGCTGATCTTTTCGGGTCTTATCCCAAACCTGATCAGTCGCCCCCTGCACATGGCGCTGGCCCTGCCGTGGGTGATGGTGTTCATCGCCAAGACGCGGGTACAACGGGTGTCAGGCACCGTGATCAGTATTGTTGGAATTGCCTGCACCGCATGGATTGCGGCCAATCAGTCAATGCTGGGCGATCAATACGGTTATCTGTCTGATAATTTTCAACATGTGGTTGCGGTTCTATTGCTGTTGATCACCCTGGAAATGGCGCGGCGTGCAATTTCCTGGCCGTTGCCGGCGGTTGCGCTGGTGGCATTGGCCTATGGGTTGTGGGGGCAGTATATTCCGGGGGAATTTGGCCACCCCGGCACCCCGCTGGCCAGTTTTCTGGGCACCATGACAATTGCCGAAGGTGGCATCTGGGGCAAGCTGACCGGGATATCGGTTAATATCGTTGCGATTTTCGTTATTTTTGGCGCAGTCCTGAATGCCGGTGAGGCAGGGCAGGGGTTTATGAATGTGGCCGCCGCCGCTGCCGGGCGGTTGCGTGGCGGTGCGGCGAAGGTTTCAGTTTTGTCGTCGGCGCTGTTTGGGTCAATTTCAGGGTCGGCGTCTGCCAATGTGGCGTCCACCGGGGCGATCACCCTGCCGGCGATGACACGGCTGGGGTATCCCCGTGCGCTGGCCGGCGCGGTTGAGGCGGTGGCATCATCGGGCGGGCAGATCATGCCGCCCCTTATGGGGGCCGGCGCGTTCGTTATGGTGGAACTGACCGGTGTTCCCTACACCAGCATTATGGCCGCCGCCCTGCTGCCCGCGATCCTGTATTTTTTCGCGGTGTGGATCGGCATTGATGCCTTTTCCATGCGCTATGAATTGAAATCCCTGCCAAAGGATCAGCAACCCACAGCCAAGCAGGTTGTAATCACCTCGGCGTTTTTTCTGGTGCCTTTTAGTGTGTTACTGTGGGGGATGTTTGGGCCGGGCTATACCCCGCAATATTCGGCCTGCATGGCGCTGATTGCCGGGGCGGTATTGTTGATGCTGGATGGCGGGCTGACATTTTCGGGTGCGCGCACGGCCCGGCGCCTTGAAACCGTTTGCATCAATGCCGGAACGCAGATTGCGACGATTGCCTCTATCATCCTGTGTGCGTCTATCATCATTGGTGTTCTTGGTATTACCGGGTTGGGGGTGAAAATAACGTCCCTTATCCTGTCGGGGTCCGGCGGGATGATGTGGCCCGCCCTGTTTCTGACGGCCCTTGCCTGTTTGATACTGGGGATGGAGGTGCCGACAACAGCCGCCTATGTGATTTGCATTTCGGTGGCCGGGCCTGCCCTGATCAATCTGGGGTTGGATCCCTTACAGGCCCACCTGTTTGTGTTCTGGTTTGCCCTGCTTAGTACCATTACCCCACCGGTTTGTGGGGCCGTGTTCATTGCCGCAGGTATGGTCGAAGAAAACTGGTTAAAGGTTGCAGGGGCGGCGATGGCGCTGGGTGTCGGGCTGTACCTGATCCCACTGGGTATGATCGCCAATCCGGCCCTGATACAGGCCGAAACCCAACTGATCGCCGCCCTGATGGCAATGCTAAAGGTTGGTGCGGCACTGGCGATGATTTCCTTTGGGATCATTGCGCCAAAACGATGGCTGCTAAAGGTGGCGGGCATCGTTGGCGGGCTGGTTGTGTTGTTTGTTTAGGCAAGAACCTGAAAATATTTTCGAAAAGTTTACGAAAATTTTATAAACACCCGCTAGGGTTCCGCCCACTTCCCAATCAGAGTTAACAAAATGCCCCGCACCTGCGGGCATTTCCCATGTGAACTTTCATAAGTTCAAGGAGAATTTATCGTGACCAATCCATTTGAAAACAGAACGTCGTCCCTAACCGGGCCAGCCACAGATATTTTGCCGGTGACACCCGATGATGTGACTGACTTATCGCAGGTTGCCATTGCCCTATACGTTGAAACCGGTGGGCAGGTTTCGTTTGTAACTGCTGCCAATGGCGTGCGCAGTATTGCGGTTGCCGATAATTCCATTCTGCCGGTCGGCACCCGCCGGGTGAATGCAACCGGCACCACCGCCAGCGGCATCCACGCGATGGTGATCGGATGAAAGTAACCTGTGATTTTTCGGTTTCTTCGGCGCGCCACCGCCCGATGTTCCCATGGTATGTGCCATGGAATTCCCCAAACAGTGACACGGCCCCGAACCTGGTTCTTGATTTTGCGGATGCAACCTATGGCACTGGTGGTGTCCGGGGCAGTCTTGGTGGCATTGTCAGCCTGACACGTTCAACCGATGGGGTGCGAATTGACGGGACCGGCGCATTTGAAACCCTTGGGCCTGATGTGGCACGGATTGAACATGATCCGAATTCACTAGCCCCGATTGGTTTGTTGCTGGAAAGCGCGCGCACCAACCTGTTTACCCAAAGTGCAACACCGGCAACCCAGGTGATCACCGTTGCCGCCGTTCCCCATGTCCTGTCGTTTTATGGCACGGGGTCGGTGGATCTTTCGGGCGTTCACATCGCAACGGTGACAGGTGGCGGGGTGTTTCCGACCCGCACGGAATACACCTTTACCCCAACCGCCGGGGCGCTGACCCTGACGGTTTCCGGCAGTATTTCATCGCCACAACTGGAAGAGGGTGAAGTGGCGTCATCGCCTGTTACAACCGGGGCATCGGCGGTGTCGCGGGGCGAAGATATTGCAACGGTTGCCCTTGGGCCGTGGTTTGACACATCCGCCGGAACACTGGTGTTCGAAGGGTCCCTTGACAGTGCGCTGGCAAATGACCGGATTTTGGAAATTGACGATGGCACCACAGCAACCCGTATTTCACTGTTGTGGAATACTGTCCTTGGCAAGCCGCAGTTTCAGGTCTGGCAAGCCGGGGTTTTACAGGCGGCCATTGCCCCGTCGGGCAATTCAATTGCATTGGGTGATCCGTTTCGTGTGGCCATTGCGTATTCCGCAAATGATTTCGCCGTTTCCCTGAATGGCAGCGCAGTGGTGACTGATGTATCAGGGGTGATGCCGACGGGTTTGACGACGCTTCGCCTTGGGCGGTCTGTCTGGGGGGCGCAGGGGTTGATGATGGCCGAGGGGGTCACATATTACCCCGCGCGTCTGTCGGACGCCGAGGTTCAGGCACTGTCGACCTAGGCGCGCCCAATCAGAGAAAAATCAAACCGCCCGAACCCTGTTTCGGGCGGTTTTCGTTTACCACTGCCGGTTCACTGTCTAAGACTGTTGGGTAAAAGGATTTTTCATGCCCACAGCCCTAGTGACCGGTTCCGCCGGATTTATCGGATACCACCTTTGCCAACGTCTGCTGGACGAAGGCTGGGATGTTACCGGTTTTGACGCCATCACCGATTACTATGATGTTGGGCTGAAAGAACGCCGCCACCAGATGCTGTCGCAATATCCGGGGTTCACCCCGGTGGTTGCACGGCTGGAAGAAGACGGGCGGCTGGCCCAATTACTGGCGGACAAAAAACCGGATGTGGTTGTTCATCTGGCGGCACAGGCCGGGGTTCGCCATTCAATTGATGCGCCAGAAACCTATGTGAATTCCAACCTGATCGGCACCTTTCGTTTGCTTGAAGCCGTGCGCGCCACCCCGGTAAAACACCTGTTGATTGCGTCAACGTCGTCTGTTTACGGGGCCAACACCAAAATGCCTTACGGCGAAACCGATAAGGCCGACAGCCAGATGTCATTTTATGCGGCCACAAAAAAAGCGACCGAGGCAATGGCCCATTCCTATGCCCATCTTTACGATATGCCGGTAACGATGTTCAGGTTTTTCACAGTTTACGGGCCGTGGGGGCGCCCGGACATGGCCCATTTTAAATTCACCCGCGCGATTTTGCAGGGTGAGGCGATTGATATTTATAACCACGGCAAAATGCGCCGCGATTTCACCTATATTGATGATCTGGTAGAAGCCCTGTGGCGTTTGACCGGCCTGCCACCTGTGCGCCCGGCCGCGGCCAGCAACATTGCAACCGGTGACAGCCTGTCGGCGGTTGCGCCCTTTCGCATCCTGAATATCGGCAATTCTGAACCGGTTGAACTGATGGATTATATCGCAGCTATTGAGGCGGCGATTGGCAAGACTGCCCGAAAAAATTTCATGGAAATGCAATCCGGCGATGTTCCTGCGACCTATGCGGATATTAGTTTGCTGCAAAACCTGACCGGCTATAGCCCGACAACCCCGGTGGGCGAAGGTGTTGCAAAATTTGTGGCTTGGTATCGTGACTATTACAACATTCAGGAACCCTGATTGATGGCCGGGGTTCTTTCAGGGATCAGGTGGCTTAGGGGTCTGACGTGGCGCGCAGGCAACAACTTGCAGGTGGGGGAAATGCC
>DAOURA010000035.1 GCA_030625325.1 Marinosulfonomonas sp. | reverse complement strand
ACCTGTTCTTTCGGAATACCGATACGTTCACGCAGCCACGCAAAATAGAGAACATCAATCATTTGTCTTCCCTCAGAAAGGGGCGCGCCTTTAGAAAATAATCAAACCCGGTCATCAGCGTCAGACCGGCGGCCAACCATAACATCCACAGCCCAATCCGCCCTGACCATATCATCCCGCTATATTTCCACGACAGGCCAAGAACGTCTTCTTGCTGACCGGAAAGGATTTCCCAGACCAGTGCATCATCCATTCCGAACACAGACATCCCAAAGTAATGTTCAAACAGACCTTGGGAAAACAAAACAGAAATCGCAGCCATCTGGGCCGTTGTCTTCCACTTTGCCAGTTTTGTGACCTTTAGCGTGCCCGCCGTATCCCCCAGAAATTCCCGCAACCCGGAAACGAAAACCTCACGAAACAAAATAATCGTGGTGGGCAGCACCAGCCACGGCGACATGCTGGAATACCCAACAATGACCATCAGCGCGATCACGACCATCGCCTTGTCGGCAATCGGGTCCAACATTGCGCCCAGTTTGGTTTCCTGTTTCCAGGCCCTTGCAATATATCCATCGACCCAATCCGTGGCCGCGGCCAGCACGAATAAAACCAGTGCAAACCAGTCGGCCCAGGGGCGCATGAAAAACAAAAACATGATCGCAACACCGGGTGCTGCCAACAGGCGCAATATCGTCAGGATATTTGGAATCGTCATTTTCATGGGGGAGTGGTAGCGCGTTGCCGCCCCATGTGAAAGCCAAAGCAGGGGCCAAACCTGCTTGCGGACAAGAATTCAGCCGCCCTGGCGTTCAACCCTTATCATTAAAATAGTCATATACCGTCTCGGCCACCTTTGCCGATATCCCTTTGACCGCCTTCAAATCGGCCAGACCCGCCCGGCTTGCCGCCTTGGCACTGCCAAAATGGGCCAGAATCGCCCGTTTTCGCACGGCCCCCACGCCAGCGATGTCATCCAGCGGGGTGGCACCAATGGCTTTGGACCGTTTGGCGCGGTGGGTTCCAATCGCAAAACGATGCGCTTCATCACGAAGCCGCTGAACGAAATACAGAACCGGGTCATTGTGGCGCAGGGCAAAGGGGCGTTCCCCCCGGCGGTGGAATTCTTCTTTGCCCGCATCCCGGTCAACACCCTTGGCGACCCCGACCATCGCAATGTCCTGAACCCCTTCTTCGGCCATGATTTGCGCAACAACCGACACCTGCCCAGCGCCGCCGTCAATCAGCAACAAATCCGGCCAATTGTCACCCAAACGTTCGGGGTCTTCTTTCAGAAGCCTGCGGAACCGCCGTCGAAGGACCTCTTTCATCATGCCAAAGTCATCGCCGGGGGTCAGATCTTCGCCGCGAATATTGAATTTTCTGTACTGACTTTTTATAAACCCTTCAGGGCCGGAAACGATCATTGCGCCCACCGCATGGGCCCCCTGAATATGCGAATTGTCGTATACTTCGATCCGGCGCGGGGCACCATCCAGATCAAATGCATCGGCCAACCCGGTCAGCAATTTGGCCTGCGTTGCAGTTTCCGACATTTTGCGCGCCAGACTTTCACGCGCGTTTCGGGTGGCAAACCCCACCAGTTCCGCCTTTTCCCCGCGCAACGGCACCGCCAATTCAACCTTGCGCCCAGCCTTTTGGCTAAGGGCGTCCTGCATCAGGTCTTTGTCTTCAATCGGATGGTTCAGCAGAACCGACCTTGGTGGTTCACGACGGTCATAAAACTGACCAACAAAGGCCTGCAACACCTCGGCGCTTTCGGCCCCGGCCCCGGTGCGGGGGTAATAATCCCGGTTGCCCCAGTTTTGGTTTGCCCGAATGAAAAACACCTGAACACAGGCCTGCCCACCGTCCATATGCAATGCAATTACGTCCGCCTCGGCCACGGTTCGTGGGTTGATCCCCTGACTTTGCTGAACCTGTGTCAGCGCCTTGATCCGGTCACGCAGGGCGGCGGCACGTTCAAATTCCATTTGTGAACTTGCCGCGTTCATTTGGTTGGCAAGATCGGCCTGAACATTGGTGGACCTGCCTTGCAGAAAACGTTCAGCATCCGCAATCAGTGTGGCATAGTCCTGTTTGCTGATATGCCCGACACAGGGCGCCGCACAGCGTTTGATCTGGTACAGTAAACAGGGACGGGTTCGCCCCTCATAGTCCGCATCAGAACAGCTTCGCAGCAGAAAAACCTTTTGCATCTGGTTCAGGGTTCGGTTGACGGCCCCCGCACTGGCAAACGGGCCATAATAATTGCCGGCTTCTTTCTTTGCGCCACGGTGTTTTCGAACCTGCGGAAATTCATGTTTTGCCGACACCAGAATATTGGGAAAGCTTTTATCATCCCGCAGCAACACATTGTATTTTGGTTTTAGCTGCTTGATCAGGTTTTGCTCAAGCAACAGTGCGTCAGTTTCGGTGCTGGTCGTCAGAAACATCATCGAAGCCGTTTGCGAAATCATCCGTTCAATTCGCGCAGAATGGCCTGTGGGTTTGGAATAGTTCGCCACCCGTTTTTTCAAACTCCGCGCCTTACCCACATAAAGCACAGCACCATTTTCGCCCAGCATGCGATACACCCCCGGCGAATTGTCCAGCCCCTTAAGGTAGCCGTGTATACGTTTATGGCCTTTCAGCGCCGCTGGCATATCAATCTCTGCTTTGGTGTTGTTGTGGTAATGGTGATGATTCTTGGGCGTGGCTGCAACCATTCCCAAACCATATCAAGGGAAAACATGTCCACCGAACCTGTGGATAACTCTGGTGGTAAGTTTCCGTCATCGCCAATTATTCTTTATTTTTGGCCTACTTCATTGAAGTGCCTATTTTTTAGGCACTTCTGTAACCCATTGTTTTTAAATAGTATTAAATTTCCCCTTTTGCAAATCACTGATAACATTAGAAAAATTATAACAAGTTTGTGATAATTGTCCTTCCGGTGCACAAGTCAGGCGCCCGGTGGTCCCAAAGCTTTGCCAAATCATTCAACCCCCAGGACATCAGCGGTCTTCCAGCCCAGGTGCTGGCCGCCATCCACGCACAATAACTGGCCCGTCACAGCCGGCGCATCCAACAGATAGCCAAGGGCCGCCGTTATATCGCGCGGGTTTGCACCACGCCCCAAAACGGTGTTTTCGCGTTGGTGGGAAAAGTGGCTTTCCGACTGACGTTCACCGATCAATGTCGGCCCCGGCCCAATGGCATTGACCCGTATATTTGGCCCCAGTGCCTGTGCCGCTGTTTGTGTAAAGGCCCACAGCCCCATTTTGGCGACTGTGTATGTCATGAATTCAGGCGTCAGGTTTCGAACACGCTGGTCCAGCATGTTCACAACCATCGACTGTGCCACAGGTTCCCCCTGTTCATCCAATGATGCGTCAGGCGCTGCCTTGGCAAAGGCCTGTGTCAAAAAGACCGGCGCGCGCAGGTTTGACCCGATATGACGGTCCCAACTATTGCTGGTTGCGGTTTCCAGCGTGTCATATTCGAAAATTGACGCGTTATTGACCAGAACATTCAATGGCCCGCCAAGGGCCTGCGCCGCCTGCGGGATCAGATCAGTAACCTGACCTTCATCCAGAAGATCGGCCTGTAATGCATGTGCTGTCCTGCCAAGACCGCGGATTTCATCAACCACATCTTCGGCCTCTTGGCGGGATGTCGCGTAATGCACCGCCACATCATAACCGCGCCCGGCCAGATACAGGGCCATCGCCCGCCCCAAACGCTTACCCGCACCAGTAACAAGTGCCCGTGAATTATTCATGGTATTGGCCCCGCTAAACAAGAACCCAGATGATATAGCCCACATAAAGCGCCGTAAACACCGCCCCCCATATCCGGGTGATGTTCATGCGCAAAAAGACAAATGGCACCAGCAAAAGGGTGGCAGCAATCATAACCCAAATATCAAAGCCCATGATTTCCTGTGCCACCGGGATATCCCCAAAAAAGGACGCGACCCCAATAATCCCAAGCAGGTTGGCCATGTTTGAGCCAATGACATTACCAAGGGCAACATCCGCCTGCCTGCGAAATGCGGCCGATACGGTCGTCGCCAATTCAGGAAGTGACGTGCCAACGGCAACCAGCGTCAGGCCAATGACCGCTTCGCTGATATGATACTGGCGCGCAATGGCGGTGGCGCTGTTTACCAGAATTTCGGCGCCCAGTGGCAAACCAATGATCCCCAGCCCCAGATAGACCCCAATTTTCCACCACGGTGCGGCGGGGTCTGCACCTTCTACGTTGTCAGGTTCATCATCGGTTTGCGTACCATTTCGGCGGTGGCTATTTGCGGCCCGGATCGCAAGCGCCATAAACACCAGATACAGACCTGACAGGAAAATCCCATGCACCCATGTGATCGGCGCCATAAAGGCAATTGTTAAGAACAGCGCCGTCCCGACAAGCATCTGCAAATAGCTGCCCCGCGTGTCACATGACGCGGTGCCCAGCCCCACCATCAGCGCCGGCACCCCAAGCACCAGCAATACATTGGCAATGTTGGACCCAACCACGTTACCCATGGCGATCCCGGGCGCGCCGTCCAAAACAGCACTGATTGATATCAACAGTTCCGGCGCCGATGTGCCAACCGCCACAATCGTCAGGCTGACGATCAGGGCCGGCACCCCAAGGCGAAGGCTGACATTCACCGCACCGCGCACCAACACGTCACCAGCAAGGACCAGAATGATCAGCCCCAAAGCCGCAAATGCTAAATCCATTGGTTAACTTTTACCCTGTCCGCAGTCGCAGGGGCCCTTGGTGAATTTATGGCGCCCGCACTTGGGGCATTTTGCTGCTTGCAGACGCTTTTGGCCGGGGTACTTTAGCCGCCCGAACATAGCCATCACCAGCATCCCAATCAGAAAAAGTGAAACAACCTTGACCATTTTTTATAATCCAAACCGGGAAAATTCTGCGCGCTCATCCAGCCCGTAAATTGCATCTTCGACAATCTGCGCCCCAAAGCGGGACAGGACCGGGCGTTTTTGCAAATAGGGGATCAGGCGAACCTTATCACCAAAGCGTTCCTTCATCTTAGGCACCAAATGGCCAATGCCATCGGCCAGCCCCAGATCAACACCAGTTTGGCCTATCCAGAACTCACCCGTGAATAACGCCTTGTCATCCGACAGCTTTCCGGCACGCCGGGTTTTCACCTGATTGATAAAGGTTTCGTGCATCTGGCCCAGTATGCCGCTTAGGCGTTTTACATCGGCGGGTTTTTCCGGCTGAAACGGGTCAAGCATGCTTTTTGACTTACCCGCCGTATAGATACGCCGTTCAATACCATGGCGCCCCATCAATTCATGAAACCCGAAATTCGAAGACACCACCCCGATTGATCCGACGATTGAACTGGGATCAATCCAGATTTCATCGGCGGCGGTGGCCAGCCAATACCCACCCGAGGCAGCGACATCTTCAACAAAGGCAAAAACGGGGATATCTTTTTCATCCGCCAACCGACGAATGCGGGACGCAATCAGGGACGATTGCACCGGGGACCCACCGGGCGAATTGATCGATAGCGCGACTGCTGCAGGCTTACCCTTACGAAAGGCCCGTTCAATCATTTTCGCCAGACCAATGTCATTTAACGAACTGCCGCGACCACCCGATGCAATCGCACCGTTCAGGCGGATCACCGCAACAACAGGCGGTGATTTTACAAATGGAATCCATCTTTTCATGGGGCTGATGTAGAGTGCTGCGCCCCGATGAACAAGATTAGCCGCCAATGTTCCTTTAAATTGTGCCCTAAGCGGGTGATTCATTTCTCAATTCTTAAATTTCCCCGGCAGTCGGCAAAAAACTGCCGCCACATAATGGCCATTATTTCAAACCCAGTGATGACACAGTGAAACCTCAGGTTCTCAGGCACACCTTCTATCTGCTCGATGTGAGGCGCCATGATTATCCGTTACCTGAAAACGGCTGTAAAACTGTTGGTTTTTACGGCCACTATTATCGTTATTCCCGTCGCGGGGGCACAAGCCTGCGCGCGCGGCGGTGTGCCCGCAGGTGCGGCACAGGCGGTGCCCACCCGAAATGCCAATCAATCACTTTTCAATAAGGCGATCCTGTCAGAGGTGAATTTTGTACGATGCCGGGCCGGGCTGTCGCCGGTCAAGCTGGAAACCGGTTTGATCAAGGTCGCCGGCAAGCACGCAAACTGGATGGCCCGTCAGGGAACACTTAGCCACCGTTCAAACGTGCGCGGCCAATCGTCGGTGCAGGAACGGGTTCTTGCATCAGGTTTGAATGTGCGCCGTGGCTCAGAAAATATTGGCAACCTGCCGCGCTATAATTTTGGCGGGTCTCGCAAGATTTTCGTTCAAAACAAATCAAAATGCCTTTTCACCAATACATCCGGCAAAGGTATTCCGCCCCATAGCTATGCATCTCTGGCAACACAGATCGTTGGGATGTGGATGAATTCGTCCGGCCACAGAAGGAACGTTTTAGACCGCAACGCCAAGGCCGTTGGCAGCGCCCTGGGCTATGACGGTCGGGGTTCAAACTGTGGTCAGTTTTATTTGTCACAAAATTTTGCTGGCTAAATTCCTATTTCTGGTATTCATTAAGCAGTCTTTTATAGTTTTTTCTGCTGCCAGATTCTTTGGGGGATTTATTGTGACGATTGTTCGTGTTGTTAGTGTTTTGGGATTAAAAATTTCATTTGCGGTGGCTTGTTCCACCTTACTGGTTGGCTTGCCATCTGCCGCAATGGCCTTTGGTGTCGGTGGGCCAATTGTCGAAGATCCAAAAGAACCACCAAAACCCAGCTATGGACCCGGAATTCCCTATATATCCGGTCGCACCGGGCGGCCCCTTGCTGCCCCGGTCGATGCCCCAACCGGCGGTGTTGTTCCTGATGATTTCTGCCTGCCGGGCAAATACGAAGATTGCGGCGACCACCTGCGCGATCAGCCAGAATTATACCCACAGGCAGACGGTGGCCCCATATTTGTTGGTGGCGAAACCCTGGCCTTTCAAGAGGCAAAGCAAGGCGTCTGGTTCTCTGGACAGTACCGCACGACAGATTTCAATGCCCTGTCAGAAAACCGGATTGAAAGATCTTATTCCATCGGTGCTGACCGGCGTTTTGGTGAAAAATTTGTTCTGGGCGTAATGGCCGTAAGCTCAGACATCACATATGACGAAACCGCAACGGGGATCGAAGATCAGGCCACCGGCATTTTGTGGGGGCCATATTTTGCGTTTAACCTGGCCGAAAACTGGGTGCTTGATGGCCGCTATCTTTCCGGCAATTTTGAACATTCAGTCCTGACAGGTGGGGTTTTCACCGGTAGTTACCAAAGTGTTGAAAGATTTGGTGCCATTCGCCTGTCGGGCACACTGGACAGAAATAAATGGCGCCTGCATCCCTCAATAGAAGTTGCCAACCTTTACCAAAATAAAGAGGCGCACATTGACGGGCTTCGCGGCCCAATCGCGGCAAGCATAACATCGGACACGTTCATAACCGCCTCAGTCCTCGCCTATTATAAGGGGTTTGGTGTCGGCAACGGAACCCTCACACCCTATATCGGGTTTGAAGCAAGCTCGGCCATTGATCGGGCAGACAATATTTTTGGCACGTTCCGGGCCGGTCTTTCACAAACGTTTGGCAATGGCGCGATCCTGAATATTGACTATGCCTATGGCGCCATTGGGCTTGCCGGCATTGACGATCAACAAATCACAGTGCGCCTGGAAATACCTTTTTAAAGACCAGTAGCCGCACGCCTTTCAATCTCCATGTCTTGTGCGGAAACCTGATCGGGCAATGTGACGTTACCCTTTATATCAACAGTAACGCTTGCCCTGTGGGGCAGTGTTTCCCAGCCGCTGACGCCAACGATCAGTGTCACGTTATGTTCACGCGCCACGATGGCGATATGGCTAAGCCAGCCACCCACCTCGGCAATGACTCCGCCCGACATCAGGACATAGGGCAACCAGTTTGGGTGGACAAAGCTGCAAGCAAGGATATCCCCCGGCTGAAACCCCGATAGGGGTGCGCCACTTTCAGACTGCTCCCGGCTTGTCAGATACACCCGCCCGCTGGACACCTTATCACCCGAAACCCGCTGACCTGACAGGGCATCCGCCCCGGACCCGCCAGACAGGCCTACCGCTGCCGCCTCAAGCTGGGCAATTGTCAGGATTGCCGCCAGCGCCTTTTGGCCAAGCATCTGTTCGCGCAGCTCGCGCCGCCCTTGCGCCAACAGGCGCAATTGGGGGCCAGACTGCAAAACACCCGGCAATTCCCCCAGTGTCAGATAATGAACCAACCCATCAAACCCCAGCTTCGTGTCCAGTGCTTCCAGCGCACGCCGGATTTGCGCCAAATGGCGCAGGGCCTGATGTTTCGCCGCATCCTTTAACGCCTGATAATCTTGGGCAATTTCCACAACTGTGCGCGTTTGTTCACAAACGCCTTTTACATCCTTGGCCGCGTTATTTTGGGAAACGGCAACATCGGCGGCCCCCAGCAATCCGTCAAGTAACCCGTCATCTTCACTGTAACGGGGGGCGGACAGTTCATAGTCATGGGGCGCGCGGTGCCCAAAATATGTGAGCAACTTTTCACGCCGCTGCTTGGTATCGCCCTTATCCACATACCGTAGCAACCCTGCAGGTGTCACACCACCATCTGCGCGGATCACGCCCGCCGCATCCACCCCATCACGCCGGCAGGCATCTATGGCCCGCTGCATGTGATAGCCCGCAGCAATGTTGATTGTTTCAACCTCTGCATGGATGTCAGAAATAAATTCATCAAACAGGGCGGACACGGTTTTTTGTAACCCCCCCACGTCAATGGCCATGAAGTCAGTTGCGTTTAATTCTGCCATCCGCTGGTCAAATCTGGGCAGAAAATCGGCCCGGTAACTGTCGGCAATCTGCCCCGGCGTTTTGTCAAAGAACTTTCGCGTGCGGCGCGAAAGTTGTACGGCTGTTTTTTCCTTTTGCCGACAGATCGCATAAAGACGGCCAAACACCGTGGTCAAATGACCGTCATTACCCCCCCCCGACCGGTAACGAATACCAAGCCGCTGACAGGCCAAGGCAACGCTGCCACTGCGCGACCAGATCAGTTGCATATAGGACAGCGAAAGGGGCGTCGGCATTGGCAGAACCTCTGACATTTCGTCCTGACGCAATATGGCCTGTGATGTATCACCATCAGTTGCATGGGCAAAAAGGCGTGACCATTCCTTGACCACAGGATCCGTTAATGGGGCGTCCAGCGCTGTGATATTCCGGCTTTGAACGATTTCAAATTTGCCTGCCCGGTACGTCCATTCAATGTCCTGCGGGGCACCGAAAAAGGTTTCGATCCTTTGTGCCATTTCCAACAATGGCGCAAAATCCATTGGGGTGCTTTCACCCAGTAATTTCCCGCTGGCCCGGCCAAATCGGCAAGTCGTTGGTACGACCCGCCCCGACACCAGATCTTCGGCGTTGCCTTTTACAAATTCCGCGATGGCAATGCCGGGCTGGCGCGGATCCAATGTGAATAGAACACCTGCAAATTCTGGCTGAACCATTCTCTGGATTAAAATATTGCCCTGCCCGCCATCCGCATAGGCACGGCTGTGCGCCGCACCAAAAGACGCCGATACCTCTGTTATTGCATCCACCAGATCGGCAGGACCAATATTCAGACGGCTTTCGAAAACGCCGGCAAAGCTAAGGTCATCACCATCTTCTGCGGTCGAAGAACTTCGAACCGCCAGCAGGTCATCACCAAAATGGTGTAAGATTCGACCGGCCATCTTTTCTTGCCCCGCCTTGGTCGCCGCGTTGAAATCTTCCAGATACCCTGCATTCAGAACAACACCCCCCGGAACCGGAAAGCCATTTCTGGAAAGCTGTGAAAGGCGCAACGCCTTATTACCGGCCTGATCCAACAGTTCACTGTATCGCAGCGGGATAATGCCGCCATGGACATTGGCAACGATTGCCTTTCGCACCCGCAGGCCAATCACCCGAAACGCACCCGCCATCGCGCCGGTTACATAGGCACGTTGCACAAACAACAGCCCCATGGCCACAATCAGATAGGTCGCACCCCCGGCGTTTAGCTGGGCAATCAGACCCCCCAAAACAGGCAACCCGATCAACCAGGACAAGGCCACGCCACGGCGCGTTTTCGCCACGGAAAGTTGCAGATAAAGGCACCCCAAAACCGTCGCCAAAGCCGGCAATATATATAGTGGGTCAGGTGATCCCATATCACCAAGCCAGCCAAACCCGGCCTGCCCAACACCAGCCACCTGAACGGCCGACAGGCCCAGCATCGTCACCGGTAAAAACACCAGTGCCAATAAATTACGCCCCGGCGTCAGGCCGTGCTTTTCATAATGGGCCTTTAATGCTTCGGGTTTACCGCTTGGGTCATCTTTATATTTAGCCTTTAGCACCAGCAACTCTGGGGCAACCCGGGCACTTACGATCTGATCACGCTCAGCCTTTAATGCGATTGGCAGGATCAACAGGCGGGTCGTCAGGGCCAGCGCCACAATCGCAAACAGAAAATGGGTTCTGGCCGTGATCCAGCCAAGCGCCACCGACAGGGCTGTAATGGTCTTTTGCCAATTGCTTTGGTTTTGTTCGGCCAGCCAAAGGGCCACATGGGGCTTGGTTGGTTTTGGAACAAAATATTCCCACGGCAACGTATAACGCCCCCGATAATCCAAACCCGCCTGTGCCAGTTCATAGCCCAGCACCTGTGAAATAAAGCACCCGCGCCGGTCATAACAGGCGGTGACAATTGGTTTGTCCGACAGGGTCGCAATACGGCGGGTCAGTTCGCCCGACGCCGTGGCACGCATCGCAATATTTATGGCCCCCGGCAAATGGTTGTCGGCAAAATCGCCCGGATATCGGACATCAATAACCTGAACGTCCTGATCCGCGATCAGAGCACCTACTTCGGACGTGTCCAGTAATGTATCTTTGTTTGGGTAATCAGGGATGGCACGCAGATCACTTAGGGTTCGCACCGTCTGGTCGGAAAATTCCCGCCTTTCGACGATCCACTTTTCGATCCCCCCAACAATAAAACGACAATCAATACCCAATGCGGCCAGCTTACGGCAGGTTTCTGAACTGCGGTTGCCATTGTGGCAAAGCAATACAACCTGACGCCCTTTAAATTTCGGGTCATTCGGGTCCACATCAGGGAACCGGATGTGCTGTGCCCCCGGAATTGTGCCCATCAGGTTTTCGGCGTTTTCACGGACATCAATGAACAACGTGTCACCGGCATCCAACACCTTGGCGGCATCCACCGTTGAAATGCCCAGTGGGTCAGATGACTGCGCGTAAAATGACGTTTCCTGCAGGCTGGCATCAACAATAACAGCAGGACGGTTCAGCGTCGCCTGTAACCTTGAAAGCCGCGCCTGTTTTGCACTCTGAAACTGATAGATATTCAACCCGGCCAGCGCCACGGCAATTATCACCAGCCCAATCCCGCCAAACACCAGTTTTTTGCGCACGTTTTGACCTTGGGCGTTTTGAAAGCCCGATCGCCGACCCGCAACAATGGCACCGCCCCCCAGCACTGCAGAGCCAAAGGCAAATATCTGCGACAATGACGCAGCCGACCCTATCACCAGTTCCGGCGAAGGGATTGCCACCGCAGGCATTGCAAAAGTTAATCCAAATACTGCGCAAACAACAGCAAGGCCCACGCGGCCTACCCCACTTAATTTCATTATATTTCCCTTATGCCCGGCAAAACAGGATGCCGCCCCAATTGGGTAAAATTCGGGGGGAAAAATTAACGAAGTGTTAATTTTTTAGAAAACCTAACAAATTGGTTAAAATTTGCATCGAAACCGAAACCTTATTCAGCACACTGCCCCAAAAAGTTTACACGCAAAAAATAATCAACCACCGCCCCCCAGCCGACATCTGGCGCAATAATTTTGCGCGGCGGGGTATTCGTTGACGCTACCTTTGCAATGGCTGTAAGGTGGGGGATCATTTGGCGTTACATCAGCGCAAAATTTTATACCTACTAAAAAACTCAAGGGAGAAAATGATGAAACTACTGACAATCGCAGGCGCTGCGGCTGCTCTTATGCTATCTGCACAGGTTGGCGTTGCCCAACAGCAGTTTATTTCGATCGGCACCGGTGGCGTTACCGGCGTTTACTATCCAACTGGTGGTGCGATCTGCCGTCTGGTTAACAAGAACCGCAAAGAGCACGGCATTCGCTGTTCAGTGGAATCAACCGGTGGTTCGATCTACAACATCAACACCGTGCGCTCGGGTGAGCTGGAATTCGGTGTGGCCCAGTCTGACTGGCAGTACCACGCCTATAACGGGACTTCAAAATTTGAAGATGCCGGCGCTTTTGAAGGCCTGCGTTCCGTGTTTTCAGTTCACGCTGAGCCAGCAACCTTTATCGTTTCGGAAAGCTCCGGCATCAGCGGTCTTGCTGATATGAAGGGCAAGCGCATGGGGATCGGCAACCCTGGTTCCGGTACTTTGGGCACATGGGAAGTGATCGAAGAAGCAATGGGCTGGGAACGCGGTGATCTGGCATTGGCCGGTCAGGCGAAATCTTCGGAAAACCCTGGTGAGCTTTGCGATAACAAACTGGATGGTTTTGTCATTCTTGTTGGCCACCCTTCCGGTCTGGTGCAGGAAGCCATCGCGTCTTGTGGTGCAAAAATCGCATCCGCAGACACACCTGAAATTCAGGCACTGGTTGCTGATCGTCCTTACTACCGCTCTGCAACAATTCCGGGCGGCATGTATCCGGGTAATGATGACGACATCACCACATTCGGTGTTGGCGCAACATTCGTAACCTCGGCTGATGTTTCAGACGAAGCCGTTTACGTTGTCGCCAAGGCTGTTTTGGGTAACCTGGACGATTTCCGCAAACTGCACCCTGCTTTTGCTAACCTGAAAGCAGAAGAAATGATCCGCGACAGCCTTTCGGCTCCGCTGCATCCGGGTGCGATCCGGGCCTATAAAGAACTGGGCCTGATGGACTAACCTAAGATTACTACAAAGCGGGGGCCTTGGTCCCCGCTTTTCATTTATTGATTTAGAACGAATAATTTGACCTGGGGAAACACCTAGGCAGGGAGGGACGAATGTCCGATAACAATACAGCTGATACCGACGTTTTTGCTGATCTGGATGTCGGGGCGCGTAATCCTGACAACTGGCAAGGCAAGTTTATCGCCGGGGTGGCCCTGCTTTGGGCGTTCCTGCAGGTTTACAATGCCTCACCTTTGCCAGCAATTTTGGCCCAGTGGACCGGCATCAATGCACTTTATGTTGCCTCGGATGTTGCCCGGGTATTTCACCTTGCCTTTGGTCTGACACTGGCCTCTGCTGCTTTTCCTTTATTCAAGTCGTCACCGCGCGGATATATTCCGTGGTATGACTGGCTGCTGATCATTGGCGGCGTTTGTACAACCCTTTGGCTGATCTGGGACAAAAACGCGATCGCCGATCGTGCTGGTTTGCCAACCACGGGCGACCTGATCGCATCCGCCGTTGGTATTGTTATCGTGCTGATTGCCACGTTCCGGGCCCTGGGCCTGCCGATGGTCATCGTGGCCTCGGTCTTCCTGTTATACGTCTTCTTTGGCGACGCTGAGATTTTCCCCGATGCGATGCAGTGGAAAGGTGCCAGCTTTGGCAAAGCCATGTGGCATTTCTGGATGCAGACCGAAGGTGTCTTTGGTTTGGCGCTGGGTGTATCGGCCTCAATGGTGTTCCTGTTTGTTCTGTTCGGCTCACTGCTGGAAAAAGCAGGCGCCGGGAACTATTTCATCAAACTTGCCTTCGCCCTTATGGGCCACCTGAAGGGCGGCCCTGCAAAGGCGGCTGTTGTTGCATCCGCTGCAACAGGCCTGATTTCGGGTTCATCCATTGCCAACACCGTAACCACCGGGACATTTACCATTCCGTTGATGAAGCGCGTTGGCTTTTCGGCCGAAAAGGCCGGTGCGGTTGAAGTTGCCTCATCCACCAATGGTCAGCTGACACCACCGGTTATGGGGGCTGCGGCCTTTTTGATGGTGGAATATGTCGGCATTTCTTATCTTGAGGTGGTAAAGCACGCCTTTCTTCCGGCGATCATTTCTTACATCGCGCTGGTCTATATTGTGCACCTTGAAGCCGCCAAAATGGGCCTTGAGGGCCTGCCACGCAGCGGCCCAAAGAAAACAATACCTCAGCGTCTGATGGGGCTGATCTTGGGTATCGCCGTGTTCTGCGGTCTTAGCCTTGCTGTTTATTACGGTCTTGGCTGGCTTAAGCCGGTGTTGGGTGACTATTCCCTGATTGGTATGTTCGTGGTCTTTATGGTTGCCTATCTCGGGTTGATCAAATGGGCTTCTAATTATCCTGATCTGGAAGTTGACGATCCCAATGCGCCGTTCACTGAATTGCCATTGCCCGGTCCGGTTGCCAAGACAGGTGCCTATTATGTCCTGCCAGTGGTTGTCCTGATCTGGAACCTGATGGTTGAACGCCTTAGCCCCGGCCTGTCGGCCTTTTGGGCAACGGCGGCGATGATCTTTGTGATCCTGACACAGCACCCGATTAAGGCGATGTTCCGCGGCGATAGCCTGACAGGCTGGGCCCAGGGCTGGGCCGAGTTCCTTGATGGTATGATTGCCGGATCGCGCAACATGATCGGTATCGCAGTGGCCACCGGTACAGCCGGTATCATTGTTGGCACCGTGTCCCTGACCGGGGCGCATCAGGTGATCGGTGATTTCATTGAACTGATTGCCGGTGGCAGTCTGTTGATGATGCTGATCTATGTCGCCATCTTCTCACTTGTGCTGGGGATGGGTCTGCCAACAACAGCAACCTATATCGTGATTACATCGCTTATGGCGCCTGTGATCATCGCTGTTGGTGCAAAATCCGGCCTGATCGTACCGCTGATTGCGGTGCATATGTTCGTGTTCTATTTTGGGATACTCGCGGATGACACCCCGCCGGTTGGCCTTGCGGCGTTTGCTGCGGCGGCTATTTCCAAGGGTGACCCGATCAAGACCGGGATCATCGGGTTTTCCTATGATGTGCGGACTGCGATTCTGCCGTTTCTGTTTATCTTCAACACGGAATTGTTGCTGATAGATGTCTCATTCGGAAGGGCGGTGTTTGTCTTCCTGATTGCGGTGGTCGCGATGATGCTATTCGCGGCGGCCACGCAAAACTGGTTCCTGACAAAATCGAAAATGTGGGAAAACCTTGCCCTGCTTCTGATCGCCTTTACCCTGTTTAACCCAGGGTTCTGGTTAAACAAAATCGCAGATCCTTACGATATCATTTCGTCCACTGAACTGGTGCAGATTGCATCCAGCGCAGAAGACGGCGGTGTCGTCAGGGTGCGCCTGGAAGGGGAAGATTTCCGAACAGGCGGTATTGTCAGCACGACGGTGGAATTCCCGCTTGGGCCCGTCTCTGACGGTGACGGTGACGCAAGGCTGGACAAGAACGCCGGCATTGCATTTCGAACAGAAGACGACGGCAAGGTCTATGTGGACAACGTCAGCTTTGGCCAGTTCTCACAGGAAAAAGGCGTCGACTTCGATTGGGAAGCCGTACACGTAGAACAACCAGCCATTCGTATGGCCAAGGAAATATTCTACATTCCTGCGTTGTTGTTGTTGGGGCTGGTTTGCTGGCTGCAACTGGGACGCGTGCGTAAACTTGAAAACTCAGCGGCATAGGGAGGCCGATCATGATTAAATCTATCCTTTTGCCCGTTGACCTGAACCACGATAGCAGTTGGGAAATCTCACTGCCCCATGCGTTGGAAATGGCCGAAAAACATGGCGCTAAGATCCATGTTCTGACAGTCATTCCCGACTATGGCAGTGCGATGGTTGGCTCTTTCTTCCCGAAGGATTTTTCAGAGAATGCCAAGACTGAGTCTGAAAAATCCCTGAAGGAATTCCTGGCCAAGAACATCCCGGACGGGGTGTCGGCCGATGCCCATGTGCTGCATGGAACCATCTATAAGGAAATCATCGGGGCCGCGAACAAAGTTAAGGCTGACATGATCATCATGGCAGCGCAGCGCCCTGAAATGAAAGACTATTTCCTGGGTCCAAATGCCGCGCGTGTGGTTCGCCACGCCAAACAATCGGTCATGGTTGTGCGCTAACCACGCCCAAACAGACCCATTTAACACCAAAAAGCCCGGCCAATTGGTCGGGCTTTTTTAATGCGCACAGACAAGCCCCGACAGCAGTTAGCCGGGGATACACGAATTGAATTGTTAGGAGGTCTTGGTTGCGGGGGTAGGATTTGAACCTACGACCTTCAGGTTATGAGCCTAAATCACAATGATTTCAATTAGTTAGAGATATCAGTAACTTGTATGATAAGCGTTTGAAATCGCAAGATTTTGATTCCGACACTCACCGTTATTGGGCGACATTCGACGACACAGACCGTGCGAAAACATCGTTCGAGGGTTGAGGTGGCGTTGAGGTAAACTGATTTACGGAAGATCAAAAAATCATAAGCATTTTGACCGTTCATAAGGTCTCCGCCAGCGTCTTGAATCCCCAATTTGGTATACGAATGATGCGAGCCGAGCCAAGTTTCCGTCATTCAATTTCGGTCGGTTTACCCGCCCTATCCGGCGACAAGGGCGGATTCCGGACCTTCGCTGCGCCGTGCACAACGGCTGCTTTGCGGACGAAGTTGCCGTTCGCGATACACGCCACAATCCCGATAGGGGCAGAGTTATCGCGGTTGGACTTCAGTGAGGAGCTCAGGCGAAATTCAAATCAGGGGAGTTCGCCCCCTTCGTAAAGCCAATTGACGGCGGCCGCATCGGGACAAATCTGGCTGCCCACCTCACGCAAGTGCCGGGAAATTTCGTCGGTCATACCGTCGGTCTTTTCTTTTCCTACTTCGCCCTTGCGGATCATTGCGCCAGAATTGAGAATCGGAACCTTGCCAGCGGTGCTCGCCTCAAATTTGCTCTCAT
>DAOURA010000199.1 GCA_030625325.1 Marinosulfonomonas sp. | reverse complement strand
TTTTTGCACCAGCTTACTAAGGGCGGTGAAAAAGGCGTCGCGGTCGTCTTCTGCTGTCATATCGGGCACATCCACCATAACCGGGCAGGAATTTGTGCCAGTGACCGCCACACGAAACCGGGTGATGCCGGTGTCCGGGTGATCACAGGCAATCGCAACCCCCGCCAGCGGAAAATCAATCGCCCCGCGCACCCGCACCTTGGCATAGGCGGATTTTGCATCGCTTGGGGGCAGGTGAACCCCAATCAGGACCTCGCCGGTTTCAAGGGCCAGAAAATCAGCACCATCTTCGCGGTACAGGTCGGGCAGGGCGATGCGGCGGATGCCATCCGGGCCTGCAATTTCAACCTTGGCCCCCAGGGCCATCAGGGCGGGTGCCAAATCACCGCTAAAGGCCGCGCGACAGCGGTTTCCTTTGGGGGCGACATGGCATGTATCGCCCTTATATTTCAGGCAAAAGTCGTTTGATTTTCGCCACCAGTGGCTTTGGTTATAATAGAGACACCGGGTATCAAGGCACAGGTTGCCCCCAACTGTTGCGGATGCGCGGTGCCCCGGTGCCGCAATTGACAGGGCGGCCTGACGGATGGCATCAAATGGGCCAGAGGTGGCCGGATGTTCGGCCAGATCATGCAGGGTTACACCGGCCCCGATATGCAGGCCGCTTTCGTCTGCGACGATGTCTTTCAGTTCATCCACACCGCCAAGATCGATCAGGGTTTCCAGTTCAACCAGACCGTGGCGCATGTTCACAATCAGGTCCGTCCCCCCCGCACACAGGCGTGCGCCCGGTTCGGTTTTCAACGCGTCCAGTGCGCCTTGAATGGATGTCGGGCGCAGCAGATTGAACTCTGGTAAGGCTTCGCTCATGATGCTTCCTTTTTGCGGGCGGCGCGGCGGGCTTTGATCAGTGCATCAGAAATGCGCCCCGGTGTTAGTGGTAAAAAATTGGGGTCAAGCCCGATGGCATTGGCCACCGCATTTGCCAGCGCCGGGGGAAAACCCGACAGTGCGCCTTCGCCGGCCTCTTTCGCGCCAAACGGGCCAAGGGGGTCGATGCTTTCGACAATGTGGGCTTCGATATCAGGGGATTCGACGATTGTCGGCACCCGGTAATCCAGAAAATTGGCATGGACCGACAGGCCGCTGATATAATGGGTTTCTTCGGATAGGGCCTGCCCCATGCCCATCCAGACGGACCCTTCGATCTGGCCTTCCACCGCCAATGGGTTGATCGCAAAGCCGCAATCAAGGGCCACCCAAACCTTTTCAACGGTGATCAGGCCGGTGTCGATATCAACCGAAACCTCGACCACCTGTGCGGCGTAACTGAACCCCATGGTGGACCCGACCGCGCCACCGCGATGCTTGCCACCCTGTGCCTCTGGTGGGCAGGTAAATGTGCCTTTGACGTTTATCGTGCCTTCCTTGGCAAGGGCCAGAATGGCGACGTCCTGAAACGGCAATTCCGATTGCGAACTGCCCTGCACGAAAAAGGTTTCGCCAACACAATCAATGTCATCCGGGTTTGCGTCCAGCTTTTCGGCCGCGGCATCCACCAGTTTCTGGCGCAGCTCCTTTGCGGCCTCGATCGCGGCGTTGCCAACCATAAACGTGACGCGGGACGAATAGGACCCATTGTCTTTTGGGGTGACGGCGCTGTCGTTTGTCACAACGCGCACGCGCCCCATATCAATGCCCAGCACTTCGGCGGCGGCCATCGCCACAATTGTGGTGGAGCCCTGCCCAATATCGGATGCGCCGGTAAAGGCGGTGACACCACCGTCAAAGTCCAGCTTCATCGACACAACCGCGTGGGGTTCGCCCGTCCAGTGAACAGGCTTGGCCGCCCCACTGACATAGTGCGAACAGGCCATGCCCAGCCCGCGCCCCGGTGCCATCTTGCCCAGCCGTTCGTGCCAGCCACTGGCGGCTTCGACCTTATCCATGCATTCGTTCAGGCCATAAGAATTGACCAACAAATCATTGGCGGTGCGGGTCGGCGCTGTCAGGGTATTGGCGCGCCGCACGGCAAACGGGTCCAGCCCCAGTTCGCGCGCCATCCTGTCCAGCAGGCATTCAAACGAATGGCGCACATCAACAGTGCCGTGGCCACGCATCGCCCCACACGGCGGGTGGTTTGTGTAAATGCGATAGCCATCATATTTCACGGCTGGCGTGTCGTATAAACCATGCAGCAACGCGCCCGCATAAAGGATGGTAACCAGACCATAGCCCGCGTATGCGCCGCCACTCATCACTGCCTGACAGTCCACGGCGGTGATGCGGCCCTGACTGGTCAGGCCGATTTTGATCGTGACCTCGGTATCGGGGCGGCCCCGGTGGGTGATAAATGTTTCTTCCCGGCTTAGGCGCATCATGACCTTGCCGCCGACCTTTCGGGCCAGCAGGGCAACGATAATTTCAAAGTTCAGAGTTTCAGTGCGTGACCCAAAGCCCCCCCCCACAAAGGGTTTGATCACCCGAATGCGTGATGTGTCTATTTCAAGACAGCGCGCCAATGTCAGGTGGACGTAAAACGGCACCTGGGTGACTGAATGCAGGGTCAGGTGTTCACGTTCGGGGTCATATTCGGCCATCGCCGCATGGGGTTCCATCTGGGCGTGGTTGACCTCGGCGCAGGTGAATGTTTCTTCGCGCACCAAATCAGCGGCGGCAAAACCTGCGTCAGGGTCACCGAATTTATGGTGGACCTCCCGTTCGATATTGCCCGGCTTGTCGTCATGTAAAAGTTCGGCGTTGTCAGCGCGGGATTTGGCGGGGGTATAGCTGGCCGGTAGTTCTTCGATTTCCAGTTCAATCAGTTCCAGCGCACGTTCGGCGGTTTTTGCGTCCACCGCGGCCACGGCCGCCACCGCTTCGCCGCGATAACGAACCTTGTCGCGGGCCATTGGGTATTCGTTCATCGCGATCGGGATAACGCCATAGGTAAAGGCACAATCATCCCCGGTCACAACCGCCAGAACCCCGTCCAATGCCTCGGCTTTGGATGTATCAACCCGGATAATGCGCCCGTGACTGACGGGTGAGCGCAAAATCCGCCCAACCAGACAATCACCCGTTTCAAGATCGGCGGTGAATTCGGCGCGCCCGGTTACCTTTTCAATTCCGTCCACCAGCGGCATTGGCTGACCGGCGGCGTGGCCTTTTAGGTTGTTCTTCATGATGTGGCCCCGGCTGCGGCGCGTACCGATTTAATAATTTTCACATAGCCCGTGCAGCGGCATATATTGCCGCCCAGTGCGGTGCTGATCTGCTCGTCGTCGGGGTTGGGGTTTTCGCGCAGCAATGCCTCGGCTGCCATGATCATGCCGGGGGTGCAGTATCCGCACTGGGCCCCAAGGTTTTCATGAAAGGCGCGTTGCAATGGCGACAGCCGCCCGTTTGTGGCCTGACCTTCGATGGTTTCAATGGTTGCCCCGTTACACATTGACGCAAATGTAATGCATGACTGGCGGGCGTGACCGTCAATGATGACCGTGCAGGCACCACATTCGCCACCGTCGCAACCCTTTTTGGCGCCGGTCAAATGCCTGATTTCACGCAGGTAATCGACCAACAGCATATTATTATCTACGATATCATCGTAGTTTTTGCCATTGACGTTTATACTGACAACTTGCTTCATTGGGTGCGGCCTTTTCCTTAGGGATTCCCTAAATACTAATTTAAGTACCATTATACCGATTTAAACGCTATGGTACAGGGGCGGCAGGACTTTGTGCATG
>DAOURA010000090.1 GCA_030625325.1 Marinosulfonomonas sp. | reverse complement strand
CCCAAATCAGCCCCGCCGGCGCCCCATGGCCCAGCGCAATTTCCCACAGAATTACCCAACTGGGCGTCAGATACGTATAGGCCATCACCTTGGCAGACGGCAGGCGCAGGGTGGCGTATTGCAACAACACAAACGTGGTAGAGCCTGCGAATATCGACGTATACCCTATCGTCACCCAAACCAGCCCCGGCAACCCGGCCCAGTCGGTGGCCCAAATATCACCCCAGCCATAGATCAGCAAAATCACAAACCCCGCCAGCAGCATTCCGAATGTAAAGGCAATCGGGTGCTCACCCCGGTTCAACCGGCGCGACACCGGCGTATACAGCCCATGGGCCACAACGCCCCAGAAAAAGATTAGCTCTCCCTTACCGACCTGAAACGCCAGCAATTGCCCCAGATCCGCCCGAAAAATCACCCAAACCGCGCCAAGCGCCCCAATCCCCAACGCCAGCCACATGCGCCCGGTCATAACCTGACGCAGCAAGACCCAGCCAAACCCGGCCGAAATCACCGGCACCAGCGTGAACACGGCCGCACTTGATACAGGTGGCGCGCTTTTTAACCCCTCGAACATCATCACAAAGTAAAACGCAAACAACCCGCCCATCACCAAATAGCGCCACGGCGCACGGGCAACTGCCCTGTTCAACACCCCGCTGCCCCAGGCCAGTGCGCCAATCACCACAGACGCAATCGCAAACCTGACAGTGTTCAACGCCGCCGGGGCAATATCATTGGCCACCAGCGCCCCCAAACTGAACGATCCGGCAATAAATGCGGAAAACACCAGCATCGCCAAATGGCCGCGCACCGCCCCCCCGGATGTCCCGCCTGTCATGATCAATTCCACCCCTTTGCCTGCCGCAACGCTTGACTCATCTTAACCACATGCCTAAAGCACACCCAACACCCGGAAGAAACCATCCTTCCGGTCCCCGTACATACCGGGGATCGCCACCAGTCAGCGCGTTGCGCCCACTGGTGCGTTTTGCGTTTGACCTGTTCCTTACTATCTAAGGGGCACCCGAAATAACCGGCAAAGGGGCCGCCACGATGTTTGAAAACCTATCTGAACGCCTTGGCGGTGTATTTGAGCGGCTGACCAAACAGGGTGCCCTGTCAGAAGACGATATCAAAACCGCCCTGCGAGAGGTGCGCGTTTCCCTGCTTGAGGCCGACGTTTCCCTGTCTGTTGCCCGCGATTTCGTTAAGGCCGTGCAGGAAAAGGCCACCGGCCAAGCCGTCACCAAATCCGTCACCCCCGGCCAGCAGGTCGTGAAAATCGTCCATGACGAACTGGTGCATGTACTGGCGGGCGATAACGACAACCCGGGTGAGTTGAAAATCGACAACGCCCCGGCCCCAATTCTGATGGTCGGCCTGCAAGGGGGCGGTAAAACCACCACCACTGGTAAACTGGCCAAACGCCTGACTGAAAAACACGGCAAGCGGGTGCTGATGGCCTCGCTCGATATTTACCGCCCCGCCGCGATGGACCAACTGGCAGTGCTGGGCACCCAGATCGGCGTTGACACCCTGCCAATCGTCAAGGGTCAGAAACCCGTTGATATCGCCAAACGTGCCAAACAACAGGCCACAATGGGCGGCTATGATGTCTATATTCTGGACACCGCCGGTCGTCTGCACATCGACGAAACCCTGATGCAAGAGGTTGAAGATGTTTCCAAGGCGGTAAACCCGCGCGAAACCCTGCTGGTGGTTGACGGGCTGACCGGTCAGGTCGCGGTTGAGGTCGCCGAAGAATTCGACGCCAAAATTGGCATCACCGGCGTCGTCCTGACCCGAATGGACGGCGACGGTCGCGGTGGCGCGGCGCTTTCAATGCGCGCCGTCACCGGCAAACCGATCAAATTCGTCGGCCTTGGCGAAAAACTGGACGCCCTGGAAGAATTTCAGCCCGACCGCATCGCAGGGCGAATTCTGGGAATGGGCGATATCGTCTCCCTTGTCGAAAAGGCCCAGGAAACAATAGAGGCCGAACAGGCCGAACGCATGATGAAGCGCTTTCAAAAGGGTCAGTTCAACATGAACGACCTGCGCTCTCAGCTGCAACAAATGCAAAAAATGGGCGGCATGGAAAGCATCATGGGCATGATGCCCGGCATGGGCAAAATGGCCAAACAGGTGGAAAAGGCCGGCTTTGACGACAGTATCGTCAAACGCCAGATCGCCCTGATCCAGTCGATGACAAAACGCGAACGCGCCAATCCACAATTGCTACAGGCATCCCGCAAAAAACGCATCGCACGCGGCGCCGGGCTGGAAGTATCCGAACTGAACAAACTGCTCAAAATGCACCGCCAAATGGCGGATATGATGAAAAAGATGGGCAAGGGCGGCATGCTCAAACAGGCAATGAAGGGCATGATGGGCAAAGGCGGCCAAATGCCCGGTGGTATGCCCGGCGGCATGGACACAAAAGCACTGGAAGCCGCGGCCAAACAAATGGGTCAGGGCGGCGCAATGCCCGGTGGCCTGCCCGGCCTTGGTGGCGCTGGCCTGCCCCCCGGCCTAAGTGGCTTTGGAAAAAAGAAATGACCATGGCTTCTTTTTCGCCCAAATATCCCCGCCGGAGGCATCCCGCCCCTCGCCCCCACCACTTGCCCGTCAACGGGCCGGGGGTGGCACCATGACACTTACCCTTAATGTCCCAACCCTGACGACCGAACGCCTGACCCTACGCGCACCAAGGCACGGTGATGCTGCGATATACGCAGCATTTTTCGCCTCATCACAGGCATCAGGCTCTTATGGTGGACCGCTGCGCCCGGATCAGGCGTTCAGGGTGCTGTGCAATGACGTGGGCCACTGGGCATTGATGGGCCACGGAAAATGGATATTAGAACGTACAGATGACGCAACGGTTCTTGGTGGCTGCGGCCTCGTAAAACCCGACGGCTGGCCCAGCGCTGAACTAACATGGTGGTTGCTGCCAGAACACCGTGGCTCTGGCTACGCAACAGAAGCTTCCCACGCGGCCATCCAATATGGCTACGAAACACTGAAATGGGACGTCGTTGAGACCCATATGCAGGATGAAAACACAGCAGCGCGCGAACTGACAATTCGCCTTGGTGGCTCAAAATCCCGGCGCGTAGCTTTCCCCGACGCTATTGAACGCGACGTTTTCGCCTTTCCCAGAGCAGCAGGGCACGCACCATGACACTCACCCTTAACGTCCCGACCCTGACGACGGAACGCCTGACCCTGCGCGGCCATATCGCGTCCGACTTTGAACCGATGGCGGCGTTTTATGCCGATGCCCCCCGCTCAACCGGGTTTGGCGGGCCGCTGAACCGGCCTGATGCATGGCGCTGGTTTGCCCTGTCGATCGGCCACTGGGCGCTGCATGGCTATGGCTATTGGACGGTCACACTGACCGACAGTGGCGAAGTCTGCGGCATCGTCGGCCTGTGGAACCCCGAAGGCTGGCCCGAACCCGAAATGGGCTGGGCCATGTTTGAAAATGCCGAAGGCAAAGGCATCGCCCATGAGGCCGCACTAAAGGTGCGCGACTACGCCTATGACACCCTTGGCTTTACAACGCTTACCAGCCTGATCGTTCCCGGCAACACCCGCTCAGAAACGCTGGCAAAACGTGTGGGCGCCACCTATGAACGGACATTCGAAAACGTCCACATGGGCACCGAACAGATGTTTCGCCACCCGGCACCGCAAAAGGGGGCAATATGACCGACGCCGCTGACATCCTGAAAGATCACCGTGACAGCATTGATCGCCTTGATGCGATCCTTGTCTATACGCTGGCCGAACGGTTTGCACACACCCAGGCCGTGGGCAAACTAAAGGCCACGCATGAATTGCCGCCCTCAGACCCCGCGCGGGAATCCCAACAAATCGAACGCCTGCACAAAATGGCGATCGACGCCGATCTCGACCCCGAATTTGCTACGAAATTCCTGAGCTTTATTATCGAAGAAGTCATCAGGCACCACAAGAACCATCAAAAATAACAATGGCTTAACACCCGTTTAAACGTACATGAAATAGGAGAATTTAATCATGGCAATGAAGATCAGACTGGCCCGTGGCGGCTCAAAAAAGCGTCCATTTTATCGCATCGTTGCGGCCGACAGCCGTATGCCCCGCGATGGCCGCTTTATCGAAAAACTGGGCACATATAACCCCCTGCTGCCCAAAGACAGCGAAGAGCGCGTGAAAATTGACCTTGACCGCGTCAAGCACTGGATGGACCACGGCGCCCTGCCAACAGACCGCGTTTCCCGCATGCTGGAAGCCGCAGGCGTGATCCCCAAGAAAGAACGCAGCAACCCTAAAAAAGGCGAACCCCACGCCAAAACCAAAGCGCGTACGCAGGAAAAAGCTGACAAAGCCGCAGAGGCAGCAGAAGCCGCCGCTGCCCCCGCAGAAACACCAGCAGAGCAGTCCGCAGAATAATCTGCCCTGCCCTTTGAACAAGCATCCAAAGACGCGGGGTTTTGCACCTCGCGTCTTTTGTGCTTGAAAGGATGATGATGGATAATGACCGTATATGTGTCGGGGTGATCGCCGGGGCCTTTGGCGTGGGTGGCGAAGTACGCCTGAAATCCTTTTGCGCCGACCCGGCCGCCATTGCCGATTATGCCCCGCTTTACACCGACGAAAACCCGGACGGATTTTCAGTAACCATCAAACGCCCGGTGAAAAATGGCTTTGCCGTGCGGCTGTCCGGTGTGAAAACCAAAGAACAGGCCGATGCCTTGCGGGGGGTGCAACTGTACACGGATCGTGCCAAGTTGCCCGGCCTGCCGGATGATGAATATTATCACACTGACCTGATTGGGCTGATGGCGCTGGATACCGGCGGCCAGACCCTTGGCACCGTGAAAGACGTCCAGAACCACGGCGCGGGGGACCTGCTGGAAATTCAGATGACCGGCGGCTCGGCCACCGTTTTGCTGCCCTTTACGCTGGTAAATGCCCCAACCGTTGACCTGACGGCCGGGCGCATAATTCTTGACCCACCCGACGGGTTGTTCCCCAATGGCTGAACGCCCCACCAAATCCCACGGCCGCAAGTCGATTAACGCCACACTTAAACCGCGCGAACTGATGACTGGTGACCCCGATCTTGCCGGAACATGGAAGGCCAAGATCATTACCCTGTTTCCCGGTGCCTTTCCCGGCACACTGGGTGAATCCCTGACAGGCAAGGCCCTGCACGACGGGCTGTGGCAACTTGAAACCATCGACCTGCGCCCCTTTGGGATCGGCAAACATAAAAACGTCGACGACACCCCCGCAGGGGGCGGCGCGGGCATGGTGCTGCGCGCTGACGTGGTGGGGCAGGCCCTGAAACAGGCCGCCAGAAATACCCCGGATGACCGGGCCAAATGGCCGGTTGTTTACCTGTCGCCACGGGGCAAACCCCTGACACAGGCCATGGCGCAGAACTTTGCAAACGCCGACGGTATCACCCTGCTGTGCGGACGTTTTGAAGGCGTGGACGAACGTGTCATCGAAGAATTCGCCATTGAAGAAGTCTCGCTTGGCGATTTTATCCTGACGGGTGGGGAAATAGCAGCACAGGCCTTGATTGATGCGACCGTCCGGCTTATACCCCGCGTGCTTGGGAATCAGGCGTCAACCGAGGAAGAATCTTTCTCGGATTTTTTGCTTGAACATCCCCAGTATACGAAACCCGCCGTCTGGGAAGATCGTGCGATACCTGAAATTCTTCTTTCAGGGCACCACGGCAACATATCTGACTGGCGCCGGGACATGGCCGAAAGGCTGACAAAGAAACGACGACCTGACCTCTGGCGGGCTTATTGTGCGAAATACAATAGGGACCCGGTCGAAGACACAGAGCTCTCAGTGACGCGCAAAACTTCGCGGAACAAACCGTGAGCAAATAGGAGAACTGCGATGAACCTTATCGCTGAACTGGAAGCCGAGCAAATTGCCGCGCTCGGACATGATATTCCGGACTTTAAGGCGGGTGATACCATCCGCGTTGGCTATAAAGTGACAGAAGGCACCCGCTCGCGGGTTCAGAACTATGAAGGTGTGTGTATTGCCCGTAACAACGGCAAAGGCATCGCTGGTTCGTTCACTGTCCGCAAAATTTCGTTTGGTGAAGGCGTTGAACGTGTGTTCCCGCTGCACTCCAACAACATCGACAGCATCACAGTTGTACGCCGGGGCCGCGTTCGTCGCGCCAAGCTGTATTACCTGCGCTCACGTCGTGGTAAATCGGCGCGTATCGCAGAAGTTACCAACTACAAACCGCTTAGTGACAAGAAATAAGGGCCGGATATTATGAAAAATGATCTGCATCCCGATTATCACATGATCAACGTCAAAATGACCAATGGCGACGTTGTTCAGATGAAATCCACATGGGGCGCCGAAGGCGACACCCTGGCACTGGACGTCGACCCCAGCGTTCACCCCGCCTGGACCGGCGGCGGCACACGCCTGCTGGACACCGGCGGACGTGTTTCCAAGTTCAAGAAAAAATACGAAGGTCTTGGTTTTTAAAGAAACCGAACCTCAGTTCAAAGAAAACGCCGCACCTGCAAGGGGGCGGCGTTTTTTTTGTGGCAGGTGATCTGCCCACAGGCCCAGGACACCGCTCAGCCTTTGACATTTCAATCGGGCCCCCTATAAACACATAGTAATTCTTGAATACCACCCACGCTCGGACCAAAAGGGAAAAACACGCATGTCATTTGAATTTGAAGGCAACACCATCGAAACCAGCGAAATGGGTTATCTGCTGAACCACGAAGACTGGAGCACTGGTCTTGCCACCGCCATGGCCAGCGCCGACAGTCTTGAGCTGACAGAACGTCACTGGGACCTGATCAATTACCTGCGCGAAGAATATTTTGAAAACCGTGAAAATCAGCCCAACACCCGCAACATCATCAAGGCAATGAATGCCGCATGGGGTGAAAAGCTGTCATCAAAGGATCTGTATGATCTGTTCCCCGGTGATCCGTCCAAACAGGGCAGCAAAATTGCCGGTCTGCCTGAAAGCCGTCGCAAGGGCGGTTATTAACCCCAATAATCGGTGCGGGGGGCCAATATAACCTTTTGCACCGCATATTTCACCCGGCGCTTCCCTGCTTTCTATTTTTTGCAACACCACATATAGTGTGCCAGCGCTATTTGGCGGGCAATTATCAGACAGCAGGAAAAGAAACATGGCGCATATTATCGTCGTTGGAAACGAAAAGGGCGGGGCGGGGAAATCCACCGTTTCAATGCATGTTGCGACCTCTCTGGCCCGGATGGGGCACCGGGTTGGCGCCCTTGATCTGGACCTGCGCCAACGCACCTTTGCCCGCTATATTGAAAACCGTGCAACCTTTTGCAAACACCACGAAATTGACCTGCCGACCCCGGAATACCATGATCTGCCAGAGGTGGACCGTGCGTCCCTTGCCGAGGGTGAAAATTCCTATGACCGCCGGCTGTCCATTGCCGTGGCGGCCCTTGAAAAGCACTGTGATTTCATACTGATCGACTGTCCCGGCTCCCATACCCGGCTTAGTCAGGTGGCCCATTCTTTGGCCGACACCCTGATCACCCCGATGAATGACAGCTATGTTGATTTTGACTTGCTGGCCCATGTGGACGGCGAAACCAACAAAATCATCGGCCCCTCGGTTTATTCAGAAATGGTCTGGAACGCGCGACAGTTGCGTTCACAGGCCGGGTTGAAGCCTGTTGACTGGGTGGTGGTGCGCAACCGCATGGGCGCACAGAATATGCACAATAAGAAAAAGATCGGCGAAGCCCTTGATGATCTGGCCAAGCGCATTGGTTTCCGGGTGTCGTCTGGCTTTGGTGAGCGGGTGATTTTTCGCGAGCTATTCCCCCGCGGGCTGACCCTGCTGGACCTGAAAGATATAGGTATCAAAGGCCAGATGAACATTTCAAATGTCACGGCCCGGCAGGAACTGCGTGAACTGGTGAAGGGTTTGAAATTGCCAGGGGTGGTGGTGTTATTTTAGCCCAAACCTATGTGAATTTGCGGAAAAATTTGGTTCGGTCAAACATTTCTTCCAGCCCTTGCATACGTTCTTTGGTCACTGGCCAAGTGCGTTCCTGCACATCGGCAATCACGGTTTCCAGCAACAGCAACACGGCCACGTTTGAATCCCAGGCCGACGGAACCACGATCCG
>DAOURA010000171.1 GCA_030625325.1 Marinosulfonomonas sp. | reverse complement strand
CATGCAGGCGGGCGTTCAGGGCACGTTCATTATATCATGGGCACAGGCAGAGCTTGACGGGCTGGTGGGCGCGCACCCCGGCCTGATCAGTGTTGGCACCACCTGGCGCTGGTGCGGGGACGCGGTGCGCGTCGACGACCGCCGCGATATCTTGGTCCTGCAAGGGGGCGAAGGGATCGCCGATACCCACAGACGCGCCGCCAATCAGGTGCGCCGTTTTCTGGGGGACCAAAATCAGCACCTTGGGCAGGCCGACAGCAGTGATCAGGATGAACCCCTTTTTCGGTCTGGTTTTGAAGTCACCAACGGTTTGGAAAAATTTCAGGCAACCTTGATTGATCTGGACGGTGGCCGGTATCCAATGTTGCTTTTTGTCGGGGCGATGCCGCCGGCTGATCAGGACCTTTGGGTGGTTTCCAGTTCAATGGGGCGCAATACGGTTCTGCCTCTGGCTGAAACGGGGGGGACCATATGCTTTGTTCCGGGCACCCGGATCACGACGCCCGGTGGTCCAAAGCTGGTGCAAGACCTGCACGAAGGGGACAAGATCTGCACCAAGGACAACGGTGATCAGACCATCCGTTGGGTTGGCGGGCGAAACGTAACCGGCGGGCGTCTGATTGCCATGCCCCATCTTCGCCCGATCCGATTGCAGGCAAATGTTCTGGGTGACGATGAACCTGACCATGATCTGATCGTGTCGCCCGATCACCGGGTACTGATCAAAGGGGCGGTTGCGCAGGCACTTTTTAACACGCCTGAGGTTCTGGTGGCGGCCCGTGATCTGGTCAATGATTCCACCATTCGACCGGACCACCGGTGCAAGGGGGTATCCTATATTCATCTGATGCTGGATCAGCATCAGATCGTCTGGGCCAATGGGGTTGAGGTAGAAAGCTTTCACCCCGCCGGGATGGCCCCGGCACAGCTGGACCCATCACAGCGTCAGGGTATGTTGGAACGTTTTCCTGACATTCGGGATGATGCCTTCCATTATGGTGATTTTGCGCGGCGTAGCCTGACAAAATCCGAAGCGGCAATTTTGACATATGGTGCGCTTGGGGGCCATTGACTCCTACCTTGCGACCTATATAAGCGCCCCGTTCCGACCCCAAATTGAGGTCGGTTCATTTATTTGGTGTTGGTGGCCCCCGCAAGGGAATGCCTGTCTGCCGCAAGGCATAGGACAACGCCCTTCATAGCTGCCCCCGGGCAGCGCACAAAAAGAAGGAGATCAGCCGTGACCAAACGCACGTCTGCCAAGCATAAAATTGACCGCCGGATGGGTGAAAACATCTGGGGTCGTCCGAAATCCCCGGTTAATCGTCGCGAATATGGCCCCGGCCAGCATGGTCAGCGCCGCAAAGGCAAACTGTCTGACTTTGGTCTGCAGCTGCGCGCCAAGCAAAAGCTAAAAGGCTATTACGGCGACCTGACCGAAAAGCAATTCCGCCGCATCTATGGCGAAGCTGAGCGTGTAAAAGGCGACACAGGTGAAAACCTGATCGGCCTGCTGGAACGCCGCCTTGACGCCGTTGTTTACCGCGCCAAGTTCGTGCCAACCGTTTTTGCCGCCCGCCAGTTTGTGAACCACGGCCACGTCACTGTGAACGGCAAGAAGGTTAACATCCCGTCCTACCGTGTCAAAGAAGGCGACGTGATCGAAGTCCGCGAAAAGTCCCGCCAAATGGGTCTGGTTCTGGAAGCCATCCAACTGCCAGAGCGCGATGTGCCTGACTATATGGACGTTGACCATGGTAAGCTGACAGCGACCTTCGTGCGCACACCGGGTCTGGGTGATGTGCCATACCCAGTACAGATGGAACCAAATCTGGTTATCGAATATTACGCACAGAACTAGGTTTTTGGCGAAATTTTCGAAAAGGCCGTGCCAGATTGGTGCGGCCTTTTTTGTTGCGCTGACGCTTACGGCTGCCACTGGTCAGCAGCACGCGCGCCGGGTAAGAGTGTCATGACCTGCAATGGAATTTAAAATGACGAGTAAAATTAAACCACGCCCCGGTGTTTTAAAGATTTCCCCCTATAAGGGTGGCGCCAGTCAACTGAACGGGGTTGATGATGTTATAAAACTATCTTCAAATGAAAACCCGTTTGGCCCCGGTGAAATGGCCAAAGAAGCATTCGCCAGGTCGGGCCAGCGGTTGCACCGCTATCCGCCCACGGATCACGCCGAATTGCGCGCGGCCATCGCAGGGGTTCACGATCTTGACGCCGAGCGGATCATTTGTGGTGCTGGCTCGGATGAGGTCATTACGTTTTTGTGTCAGGCCTATGCCGGGCCACGGGATGAAGTTATCCATACTGAACACGGGTTTTCGATGTACCGGATTTCGGCGCTGGCCGCCGGGGCTACCCCGGTTGAGGTGCCCGAGCGTGAGCGTGTCGTTGATGTGGATGCCATCCTTGCCGCCTGCACCAAGAAAACCAAGCTGGTCTTTATTGCCAACCCTGCAAATCCCACTGGCACCATGATTGGTGGGAACGAAATTGCACGCCTTGCCGCGGGGTTGCCGCCCCAGGCCATACTGGTGCTTGACGGGGCTTACGCCGAATATGTCGAAGGTTTTGATGGCGGTGCGGCGCTGGTTGATATGCGCGACAATGTCGTGATGACCCGCACCTTTTCCAAGTTGTATGGTTTGGGTGGGTTGCGGATCGGCTGGGGCTATGGACCGGCGACGATTATTGAAATGCTGAACCGGGTGCGCGGGCCGTTCAACCTGTCCCAACCACAGTTGCAAACCGCACAGGCGGCCGTGCTTGACCGGGAACATGCTGAAAAATGCCGCTTGGAAAACAGCCGTTTGCGTGTCTGGATGTCGCAGGCGCTTGCAGATATTGGTGTGCCTTCTGATGTGTCGTGTGCCAACTTTATTCTGGCCCGGTTTGCCGATCAGGCAGAGGCCGAAGCCTGCGACGATTATCTGAAATCCCAGGGGCTTATCGTTCGCCGGGTCGGGGGGTATAAATTGCCCAGTTGCCTGCGTATCACCGTTGGGGACGAAGCCAGTTGCCGGCGGGTTGTGCACGCCATTTCAACATTCAAAGGGGGCGAGGAATGAGCGTTATTTATAAACGTGTTGCCCTGATCGGGCTGGGCCTGATCGCCGGCTCGATGGCCCACGCCCTGCGCCGGGGCGGGCTGACTGATAACATCGTGGGAACCGCCCGTTCGGCCGAAACCCGTGATATCGCCCGCGAAATCAACCTGTGTGACAGGGTGGTTGATACTGCGGCAGAGGCCGTTGAGGGCGCGGATCTGGTGGTTTTGGCGGTGCCAGTTGGTGCGATGGCGGCAGTGGCCAAAGAAATTGCCCCACACCTGAAACAGGGCGCAACGGTTACCGATGTGGGGTCTGTGAAACAGGCGGTGATTGACGCCGTTGGTCCACACATCCCCGAGGGTGTTCATTTTGTTCCGGCCCATCCAATGGCGGGGACTGAGCATTCCGGCCCGCGCTCGGGTTTTGCGGAACTTTTTGAAAACCGCTGGTGCCTTTTGGTGCCAGTGGACGGTGGTGATAGCGATGCGGTTGAGCGCCTGAAATCACTTTGGCAGGCAATGGGTGCCAACGTTGAAACAATGGAACCAGAGCACCATGATCTGGTTTGCGCCGTCACGTCACATGCCCCCCACCTTATTGCCTATACAATGGTTGGGGTGGCTGATGATTTGCGCCGGGTCACGGATTATGAAGTTGTGAAATTCTCTGCTGCTGGCTTTCGGGATTTTACGCGGATTGCGGCATCTGATCCGACCATGTGGCGTGATGTGTTCCTGAACAACAAAGAGGCAACGCTGGAAATTCTGGGCCGCTTCACCGAAGAACTGTTTGCTTTGCAGCGGGCAATTCGCACCGGTGACGGCGATCTGTTGCACGACTATTTCACACATACACGGGCGATCCGGCGGGGCATTATTGATGCGGGTCAGGATACGGATGCCCCCGATTTTGGGCGTGGGCCCAAGCGGTGATTTCCCGGTTGGCCATATTGGTCACCCTTTTGGCCCTGACACTTTCGGGGGCTGCCTTTGCAAATGCACCGCTGAAATCCATGCGCCCGGTGATCCGCCCGGTTCAGCGCCCTGATGTGCTGGTTCTTGTGGCCAATGCGCCGGGTGTAAAATCTTCGCCCCGGCCCTGGGCGCGGCCCGAAAACCTGCGGGCTGGCAAGGCGGTTTCCCGTAAAGCCACAGCCCAAAACAGGCCGGTTCTGGTTGCGACGTCCAAGCAGGGTTCAATTTGCGGGGTGCGCACGATCCGGGGTCAAAAACTGTCCCCGATCCCCGGCAAGCTAAGCGGTTGCGGTGTTCAAAACCCGGTGCGGGTTGCATCGATTGCGGGTGTTGCCCTGACGCAGGGGGCTATCATGGACTGCACAACAGCCAAGGCGCTGGATAAATGGGTGAAAACCGGGGTTAAGCCAACAATCGGTCGTTTGGGCGGTGGGGTGGCCAGCCTAAAGGTTGCGGCCCACTACAGTTGTCGCACCAGAAACAACCAGCCGGGGGCGAAAATATCTGAACATGGCAAGGGGCACGCCATTGATATTTCTGCGATCAACCTGAAAAATGGTTCAAGTGTGACGGTTTTAAAGGGCTGGCGCAGCGCCACACAGGGCAAGTTGCTGAAAAAGATGCACCGGTCGGCCTGCGGGCCGTTTGGCACCGTTCTTGGCCCAAATGCGGA
>DAOURA010000143.1 GCA_030625325.1 Marinosulfonomonas sp. | reverse complement strand
TTGCGCATGGCCTGACTTGGCTTGTCATCCATGGTGATGACACCGGGCGCATCGCGAACCTCGCATCGCCCGGCCAGCGCACGTTTCTGCGCCACCATTTCAGACAGTTCGGCCTGTGGCCCGTGCAGGATAAAACCAATGTCCGGGTTCTGGGATGCAGACAAGGCAATACCGGCGACAACAGCCGCCGGTCCCAGATCGCCACCCATGGCGTCAACGGAAATTATAGTGCGGGGGGCACCGCCGGTCTTAGAAAGGTCTGTTGCCGTCATGCCCCGGTCGCCACAAGATCAGGCTTTACGCCGCGTCTTCGTCGTCAAAGTCGATTTCATTCGCAATTGCGACGACTTCGCGTTCTGCATAGTGGCCGCAGGACGGACAAACGTGATGTGGACGTTTCAGTTCACCACAATTCGGGCATTCTGCGGGGTTCGCAGCCTCTAGTGCCTGATGCGCGCGGCGCATGCCACGTTTGGAACGGGTGATTTTACTCTTTGGGACAGCCATGTCGAAAACCTTTGGTATGTCGGGGCATGGCCCCAGTTATTTCGTGTGCTTCGGGGGTCATACGCGCTTGTGGCGCCCATGTCCAACGTATCTTGTAAACAAGGCCGGGAACATACTGCGAATTCAGCCATACGCAAGGCTTTTTTCGCACCGTCTATTCCCCACCATTTTCCAGCTTATCACGCAGGGCCGAAAGACCGGAAAAAGGCCGGGCTTCGGCGTCATCCATCGGGGTTTTTCCGGGCTCGGTAAAGGTGTTTTCCTGAATTTCGGCGTCGGCTGTGCGCGGGAACTGGGGCAGGGCCAGAATCAGAGATTCAATCATAACTTCACCGGGGTCTATTATGTCGCCCAGTTGTTCATTGCTTTCGTCTTCTGGCATTTCCAGCTCTGATCCGGCCTCATATTCCGGGGGGCTGGCGGTGTAGCTGCGGGTGATCACCTCATCTATACGGGTGACAACGGGTTCCAGCGTGATGATACAGTTTTGCACCACGGTCGCGCCCAGTTTTGCCGAAAACTGCCAGTCGGCTTTGCCATTTGCACTGATCTCACCATCAAAGACGATCTTGCGCAGGCCACGCAGGCCCAGTTCATCCGCGATTCGGGTTCGCAGCGCGGCGTCTGGTTTAATGGAAAATGTTGTGGCCCGCTTGTTGGGCAGGTCCGCCACGGTCAGGGGTTGTGACCAGGGGGGCGTTTTGTTTGTATCGTTCATTGGCATGTCTTCTTGAACAGTTGGTGATGATTTAGTAAGTCGGATAAAAGGCGGCAAGCCACAAGGCAAGGGGGCTAAATGGGTAAGATTTCAGGTAAAGTCAGATTGGGGATCGCGCTGACCCTGATTATGGGGCTCGCGTCCTGTGCAACGCAATTTCGCAACCATGGCTATGTTCCGGCCCCTGATGAGTTGGCAAATATCATTGTTGGCAAAGATACCCGTGAAACGGTTTCCAGCATTATCGGGCGTCCGACCGCGTCGGGCATTCTGGATGCAAGTGCCTGGTATTATGTGGAAAGCCGCTTTCGCCATGTTGGTTTTCTGGCCCCCAAGGAAATTGAACGCGAAGTTGTCACGATTACCTTTGACGGGCGCGACCGGGTGGCCAATATCGAACGTTTCGGGCTGGAAGACGGTCAGGTGATTGCCCTGTCACGGCGGGTCACTGAAACATCCGTTGTGAAAATTTCCCTGTTGCGTCAGTTGCTTGGCAATGTTGGGCGTATTGGTCAGGCGTTTAACTAGGCAAAAATTTCAGCGCGACCCCATTGATGCAATAACGCAGCCCCGTGGGCTGTGGACCATCCGGGAACACATGGCCCAAATGGGCGCTACAGCTGGCGCAGTGGACTTCGGTGCGGCGCATGAACCACTTGAGATCTTCTGATTTTCCGATAGTTTCATCCGCGGCAGGTTGATAAAATGATGGCCAGCCAGTGCCACTGTCAAACTTGGCGTCCTGATCAAACAGCGCCGCGCCACAGCATTCACAGCTAAAAACGCCCGGTTCTTTTGGAAAGTTATCATGGCTGAACGCCGGTTCAGTTGCGTGTTTGCGGGTGACGTCATAGGCCAGCGGTGAAAGTTGTGCACGCCACTGATCGTCGGATTTGGTGGTATTGGTCATGTATGGTCGCCTTTGTGCTGTGGGCGTGGTGCCTTGTGCCCTGTTGGGTTGGGCCATAGTTAGGGGCCAAATTAGGGTTCGCCAAGTGAAAGGGCGTTTTCACGGATGCAGGCACGATCAAAGGGGCGTTACCGGGTGCGTTTGGCTAAGGGGCGCGCAGATCTGCACGCGGCCCAGCATTTGCGATACATGGCCTTTGTGGCTGATGGCCCCGGCGCGCCAGAAAATGCCCCCCCACAGGCCCGTGAGCAGGATGAATTTGATCAACACTGTCAGCACGTGCTGATTGAACAGGTTTCAACAGGGCAGCTGGTGGGGTGTTTTCGGGTGATGCTGTTGGTTTGTGGCCGTGAGATTGAGCAAACCTATTCAGCGAAATATTATGATCTGACCGGTTTGCACGGGTTTGATGGCGCGATGGCGGAAATGGGTCGGTTTTGCCTGCGGCCCGGCCTGCGGGACCCGGATATTGTGCGCCTTGCCTGGGGGGCGATGGCGCAGATTGTGCAGGATAACCGGGTTGGAATGTTATTTGGCTGTTCGTCTTTTGGCGGGACACGGGCCAGCGATTATGGTGACACGTTCAGGATGCTGGGGGAAGACCACCGCGCCCCGGACCATTGGTCCCCCCGGATTAAATCAGGTGAGGTTATTCGTTTTGATGGGGTGGCGGGCGGTACCAATGACCGGCTGCGTGCCCTGCGGCGCACGCCGGGGTTGTTGCGCAGCTATTTGGCAATGGGGGGCTGGGTGTCGGACCACGCGGTGGTGGACCGGGACCTGAATCGGCTGCATGTGTTTACCGGGTTGGAAATTGCCGCAATCCCTGTGGCGCGTGCGCGGTTGTTGCGTGGGCTGGCGGCCTGAAGGTTCTGTGACCAGAACCTGCCTGCGGCGCGAGTATTTTTGCAAAGAAAAAGCCCAAAGAAGGCCATTGACGCCCCCCGGGCGGGGCGCTAGCCCGTGGCCATGGCACGCGCACCTTTATTACAGCTTTCGGGCATATCGCTGACCTTTGGTGGGGACCCGATTTTTTCGGGGCTGGACGCGGTTGTGCAACCGGGGGACCGGCTGGCCTTGGTGGGTCGCAACGGGTCGGGAAAATCGACATTGATTAAAGTGATGGCCGGCCTGGTTGAACCGGATCAGGGGGCGGTGGTTGTTCCGGCCGGTGTTAGTGTCGGATATATGGAACAACACCCTGATATGTCAGGCTTTGACACCCTTGGGGATTTTGCATCCCGCCGTTTGGGACCAGCCGATGCTTACCGGGTTGAGCGGGTGGCCGAGGGGTTGAAATTTGACCTTTCCACGGCCGTTAAATCCGCATCCGGTGGTGAGCGACGGCGCGCCGCGCTGGCCGGATTGTTGGCCGAGGAACCGGCGTTGATGTTGTTGGATGAACCGACAAACCATCTGGATATTCAGGCCATCGCCTGGCTGGAAGGCCAGTTACGTCAGACCCGCGCGGCCTATGTGGTGATCAGCCATGACCGGGCGTTTTTGCGTGCCCTGACGCGGGGTACCCTGTGGATTGACCGGGGCGCTGTGCGCCGTCAGGAAAAGGGTTTTGGCGATTTTGAGGCATGGCGCGACAAGGTCTGGGAAGACGAAGACATGAACCGCCATAAGCTGGACCGCAAGATTAAAGCTGAGGCCAGATGGGCGGTGGAAGGTATATCTGCCCGGCGCAAGCGCAATCAGGGCCGGGTGCGTGCCCTTGGCGATTTGCGATCTGAAAGGGCCGGGATGATCCGCCGTCAGGGCGCGGCAGGCATGGCGCTGGATGTCAGTGCCAAGTCCGGCAAACGGGTGATTGAGGCAAAGGATATTTGCAAATCCTTTGACGGGCGCACGATTTTGCGGGGTTTTTCCATTGAGATCGCGCGCGGGGACCGGGTGGCGTTGGTCGGGCCGAACGGTGCGGGTAAGACCACGTTGTTAAAGATGCTGATGGGTGAAATAGCCCCGGACAGTGGTACAATCAAACTGGGCAGCAACCTGAATGCGGTGATATTTGACCAAAATCGCACCGGCCTGATGGAAGATAAATCCCTGTGGGAAAATCTGGTTGGGGATCGGGACATGCAGGTGTCCGGCAAGGCCGATCAGGTGATGGTACGTGGCCAGCCGCGCCATGTGGTGGGGTATCTTAAGGAATTCCTGTTCAGTGATGCACAGACCCGCGCACCGGTGCATTCCCTTTCGGGGGGCGAAAAATCACGCCTGTTGCTGGCCCGCCTGATGGCGCGTGATAGCAATCTGCTGGTGCTGGATGAACCAACCAACGATCTGGATATTGAAACGCTGGACCTGTTGCAGGAATTGCTGGCGGATTATCCGGGTACTGTTTTGCTGGTCAGTCATGACCGTGACTTTATTGACCGTGTGGCCACCATGACCATCACCATGGAAGGCGACGGCGAGGCGACGCTGTACCCCGGTGGCTGGTCTGACTATCAGGCGCAAAGGGCCAAGGATAACGCACCTGTCAAATCCGATAAACAAAGCAAAACCAAGACCGTACGTGGCGATGTTAAACAAGCCGAAGTTGGCCTGTCGTTTACTGAAAAGCACCGTTTGTCAGAATTACCTGCGGTTCTTGAACGCCTTGAGGCAGAGATACAAAAGCTGATCGTTCTGATGTCAGACCCTGATCTGTTCACCCGTGAGCCGGTGAAATTCCAAAAGGCCACCGATGCGCTGGTGTCCCGTCAGGCGGCACTGGACGCCGCCGAAGAAGAATGGCTTAATCTGGAAGGGCGTTCCTGACGCACTGCTGGGGTTTGGGCTAAATCTTTGGATAGGTTGCATTTTTAACATCTCTGCCCTGATTTGGTTGCAATATCAGTTTAACAGATGCCTTGCGTTGCCCTTTTTTGGGGTCCGGTGATTTATGTTGAATTGGAGAAATAAGTGAAAAAAGCACTAACGTTCAGTTGGATCATTACCGCCGCCTTAGGGCTGGCATGGGCATCGACGTCCAGCGCGCAAAATTGTGTTGAAGGTTACGGCGAAGCGGTGGTTCTTGTTGAAAATGGTCATGAGGTTAATGCCGAACGACTGGCGGATTTTACGGCACTGATTACCCAGCGGGATTTGTACAATTCAAAGGGTAAAAAACTAAATAACATCGGGGCAATCATTCAGCAGGACCGGGCCAATCTGCATAAATCCGGGCAGGCCGATGTTGATGGTGACTGGCAAGATCAGCGTGATACCTATTTCACAACATCAAAGCGACGATCCCTTTTGTCCACTGCCCGCTATTATATGCCCTGTTATCTTAGCGCCCATGACGTGGAACGCTTCAGATCTGATATTATTAGCGGGCACGTGCTGGGGGTTTTGGGCGTGGTTGTTTTTCGCCACCCCGATGGCAAACCGGCGGTATTTATTGAACCTGTGAACTAGCCTGATCTGCCTTACCGGCGGTGGCATCTTTCACCATTTCCAGAAACTCGGCACCAAATCTGTGGGCGTCCCCGGGCCAGCGCGCTGACAGGTAATTGCCGTCACGCACCGTAAAGCCACGCCCAAGGTGCGCCGGGCTGTCGCGCAGCACTGGGGTTGGCCCCTGAATAAAATCGCCCGCCGTTTGCAGGGCTGCGGTCACTTCGTCTTCAACGGTGGTTGGGTAGGTCAGGTAATAATCGCCCAGCCGCGCACGGGTTAACCTGTGCGCCAGCAGTTCCTGACGCTTTAACAGGGCGGTGGTTTTGCGCCCGTGCAGCACGGATTTGCCAGTATCCGGGTCAATAGTTCGGCACAGGGGCACAACCCCGTGACAGATCGCGCCAACCGGTTTTCCGGCGGCGAAAAACCCGGCGATGGCCGATTGCAGGACAGGTGATTCCAAATACGGAATAACGCCCTTGGCATGCCCGCCCGGCAGCAACAGCGCGTCATAATCATCCACCCGGATATCGGCGTAACTTATTGGGTTTTGAAAGGC
>DAOURA010000206.1 GCA_030625325.1 Marinosulfonomonas sp. | reverse complement strand
GACGGGCTGCATTCGCGCCTGCGCGCGGTGCTGAACGGTGAGGCAGCACCATTTTTCACAGGTCAGGTGGCGTGGCGCGCGCTGGTGCCGGCAACGGATAAAACCACACGGGATGTAAACGTTCATATGGGGCCGGGGCGCCATATTGTGACCTACCCGCTGCGCGATGGAACATTGACCAATATCGTGGCGACCCAAGAACGCCCTGAATGGGCGGCTGAAGGGTGGAACCACCCCGGCGACCCGGACGCCCTGCGCCGGGCGTTTTCAATGTTTGGCCCCGATGTTCAGAACCTGTTGAAACAGGTTGAAACAGTGAATGTGTGGGGGCTGTTTCGCCACCCGGTTGCCCCCCTTTGGCACGGGCAGAACTGTGCATTGCTGGGGGACGCAGCACACCCAACCTTACCGTTTCTGGCGCAGGGCGCGAACATGGCACTGGAAGATGCGTGGGTGCTGGCCGATTGTTTGACCAGCCTGCCGGTTGAACAGGCCATGCCAACCTATCAAAAACGTCGCCGAGACCGGGTTGTACGGGTGATCAATGCGGCCAATGCAAATGCACGCAATTACCACCTGCGCAACCCTGCCATACGTTTTGCGGCACATTCAGCCCTGCGGATGATCGGGGCGATTGCGCCTGCGCAGATACTTGGGAAATTCAACTGGGTTCACCAGTATGACGTCACCAAAGGTTGATGGGCGTTATCATAAAGAATGCCTCCGGCGGGGATATTTATACCAATTCGAATTGGCCACAAATATCCCCGCCGGAGGCATTAAACTTATTTGCTGGCTTCCAGTGCGTCGATGATCGGGGAAAAATCGCCCGCTTTCAGTGATGCCCCCCCCACCAAAGCGCCATCCACATTTGAAACCGCAAAAATTTCAGTTGCATTGCCGGCCTTGACCGAGCCGCCGTAAAGAATGCGGGTTGAACGCCCAACACCTTCGCCAAAGCGGCGTTCCAGTTGGGCGCGGATAAAATCATGGACTTCGCCTATTTGATCGAGTGTCGGAATTTTTCCGGTACCGATTGCCCAGACGGGTTCGTAGGCCACCACCATGTTTTCGCCTGTGACGTTATCAGGGATTGATCCGGCCAGTTGGCCGCCGATAATATCCAGCGTATTTGCGGCTTCGCGCTCTGCCAGGGTTTCACCACAGCAAATGATCACTTTTAGCCCGGCGTTTAACGCGACCTTGGCTTTGGTTCTGACGTCGTCGTCTTCCTCAGTATGATCCGCGCGCCGTTCAGAGTGGCCCAGAATAACATAGTCAGCACCCGCATCCGCCAGCATGCTGGCGGCAATGTCACCGGTGTGCGCGCCGTTTTCATCTGTGTGGCAGTCCTGACCACCGGTCATAACGGCCCCGTCAACGGTCATATCGGACATCCGTGATAACAGTGTTGCCGGTGGGCAAAGTAACACATCACAGGCGGGGTTGGGGTGGCGTTCCAGCAGGGTAGAAACCTCGGACAGTTCGGCCCAGTGACCGTTCATTTTCCAGTTTCCGGCGGCCATTTTCTTGCGATAAGTCATGGATCAATCCCTGTTTTGATGTGTTATAATCGCGGGATACACCTATTCCGGATCAGCAAATTTTATGGATTCGCCGCAACCGCAGGCATCAACCACGTTTGGGTTTTTGAACTTGAAACCGCTTTCCAGCAGCGATGTTTCATAGTCGATCTCAGTGCCGAACAGAAACATCTGCGCCATTGGTGCGATCATCACCCGTGCGCCGTCCAGTTCAACAACTTCGTCGTTTGGATCGGCCTTGGTGACGATGTCCATGGTGTATTCCATGCCCGCACAGCCACCCTTTTTCACGCCAATGCGCAACCCGGTTGAGGCATCTTTTGCCATCAGCCGGGTGATTTGTTTGGCCGCGTTCGGGGTGATTGTCACAGCTTGCTTGCCGGGAATGGAAAACATATTATTTCTCTCGGTCTGTTGCGCTGGCCCTAAACTAGGTCCGGCGGGGTCTGATCACAAGGCACCCCTACATGAACCCCAGTTCAAGGCGGGCCTCGTCTGACATCATTTCCATGCCCCAGGGGGGTTCCCACACCAGCATCACATCAACCTGGCGCACACCGGGCAGGGGCGAAACTGCGTCGGCCACCCAACCGGGCATGTCGCCGGCAACCGGGCAACCGGGGGCGGTCAGACTCATCAAAATCATGATCTCATTGGCGTCATTGATTTCGATCGTGTAAATCAGCCCAAGGTCATAAATATTAACCGGAATTTCCGGGTCATAAACTGAACGGCAGGCTTCGACCACACTTTCGTAAAGGTCGTGATCGGTATTTGATGGCTTGATGAGGGGGTTGCCCTCAACTGGGTTTGTTTCGGCTGACATGGCGCCCTCTTTCGTTTCCTGAGTGATTATATAAGGATTAGCTTTGGCGGCGTCTAGGGGGCACGTGTTTGCAAATTAAATAAGGCTGCGATAGGCGGTGCCCATGAGCAATTTATTTTCCTTTTCCGTCGCCGCAACAGACGGCAAGGCCCGCACCGGCACCATTGATACCCCCCGCGGTCAGGTGCGCACCCCTGCGTTTATGCCGGTGGGCACGGCGGCAACCGTTAAAGCAATGCTACCCGAAAGTGTCCGCGCCACGGGGGCGGACATATTGCTGGGCAACACCTATCATCTGATGTTGCGGCCCACGGCCGAACGCATTGATCGGCTGGGGGGCTTGCACAAGTTCATGAACTGGGATCGCCCGATCCTGACAGACAGCGGCGGTTTTCAGGTGATGAGCCTGTCTGGCCTACGCAAAATGTCCGAAGACGGGGTTCGTTTTAAGTCCCATATTGATGGTTCTGACCATATGCTGACCCCGGAACGCAGTATGGAAATTCAGCGCCTTTTGGGGTCTGATATCGTGATGTGTTTTGACGAATGCACGCCTTACCCGGCAACACAGCAGGTCGCGCTGGACAGTATGCAACGTTCAATGCGCTGGGCGCAGCGGTCGCGCGATGCCTTTGGTGACAGGCCGGGGCATGCGCTGTTTGGTATTCAACAGGGCAGCGTTTTTCCCGATCAGCGCGCCGAAAGTGCGCAAAAACTGCGCGAAATCGGGTTTGAAGGTTACGCTATTGGCGGTTTGGCTGTGGGCGAAGGGCAGGACGCAATGTTTGATGTGCTGGATTATGCACCGGACATGTTGCCCGCTGACCGCCCGCGTTATCTGATGGGGGTGGGCAAGCCGGATGATATTGTCGGCGCTGTTAAGCGCGGGGTTGATATGATGGACTGCGTTTTGCCGTCCCGGTCCGGGCGCAA
>DAOURA010000202.1 GCA_030625325.1 Marinosulfonomonas sp. | reverse complement strand
CATTGTATTCGGCCAGCAGGCCGGAACGCTCGGCCAGTTGGGTTGCGACCCAAGTGAAATCACGGGCCTCGCCTTGGGGCGCTGACGCCGGGTCGCGTAGGGCAAAACCGGAATGGTCCCAAAACTGTTCAACATATTTGGACCCGCCGATACGGATCAGCTGCAGGCCTTCCAGATCGGTGCAGTCAGGCAGCAGAACGTCTGCCATATGGTTGGTTTCGTCCTTGGTGTAGGCAAAGCAAACAGTGAACGGGAATTTCGCCATCACATCGGATATTGCCTTGGTATCCCAAAACGATACCGCCGGGTTAGTGCGATAGACAAACCAGACATCGGGCGGCGTTGGGGTGGGCAGGTGATCAAAACCCTGCTTTTGCTGCATCCACGCCAGGTGGGTCGGGCCAAGGGCCTGACTCCACGGTGAATTGGCGGCCAGCGGGATCAGGGTGCGGTGTGAATGGCGCGAAGGCGAATTTTCGATCCATTCACCTTTTTTGGTCGGGTTCATCGGGTAATTCATGAAACCATCGGGCCCGGGAACGACGCTGCTCCAACGATTATCGGCAGGGCGGTTCAGCCGCACAGTGGTGCCCAATGTTCCACCCGGCACTTCCAGCCCGCCGATCAGGCAGGCCATCAGGGTGCGCGCCCAGCAACATTCATACCCGCCCCAGCCGTTATTGACTGTTTTGCCAAGGGAAATGGCAACCGGGCGAAACGGCAATGTGCGCCCGTCAATGTCGATGGTTTCGCCCACATGGGCGTGTTCGACAAACTGATTGGCGGTCGAGCGGATTGAACCCGCCGGGACATCACAAATTTTTGCCGCCCATTCAGGTGTGAAGTCGCGCACATGGTTTACCAGCGCATCAAAGGCGGTCTGGCACTGAATATCTGTGTGGTCCCACGTCACATCATCGGGGCCGGTTTCATGGCCGGATACGGTGAATTCACCTTCCAGCGCCGGGTCGGTGCCCGGCGTGTCAAAGGGCACAGGTCCGTTTGATTTCAAATCCCAGATCAGGGGTTTTTCGGTTTCCGGGTCACGCAGGTAAAACCCGTTTGGCGCGATCAGATAAGGCGACGATGTGCGTTCTTTCAGGAACAGAATATCCAGCGATGCCCGGTCAGTTTCGTGCAGCATCACGTTGACCATCGCAAACATGAACGCCGGATCAGTTTTGGGCCGGATTGGCACCCACTGTGCCGAACAGGCACCGGTGACAGACAGGTGTGGTTCAACCTGAATACGCTTGACCCCCCGTTCGCGCGCGTCCGCATGGCGTTTAACGCCGCAGACCCCGCCCGAGGCTTCGACATTTGCGCCAAATGATATGATCAGTTCCGCCAGTGGCGTGTCGGGGGACACGGTAAAGGCGCGGTGCCAAAGTTCGCCATACAGGTGTTCAGAGTGATAGCATTTCACGCCCTGACCACTGCCAAAGCTCATATCCACAGGGCCCCATGCGGCCAGAAATGCCGGAAATGTGCCCATGTATGCCGTGGGTGTGCCGCCACCGCCAAAGCTGGCCGCGACGCGGGGAAACCCGGATGCGTCACTAAGGCCGGCCTTGCGCGCATCACCCAGTTTGTCGGTGATTATATCCAGCGCTTCATCCCAGCCAATAGGCACGAAACCGGGGTCTTCATCGCGGCCCTTTTTCGGGTTGGTGCGCTTCATCGGGGTCAGGATGCGGTGCGGGTTATAGGTTTTCTGAATAAGCCCAAACGCCTTGACGCAGGCCTTGCCACCCGCCGGGTGTACCTCGGCCGCGTCAAAGTTCGGGGTCACCTGTGTTGCGGTTCCGTCTTCGATTGAAACCTTCAACAGATCGGGGCCGGCAACGCATTGATAGCAATAGGTGGATACTTCGGTCTTGTTCTTGATGGGCTTATTCATTGTGGATTTGTTCCCCCGGATCAGGCCGACTGCGCTGCTTTTTCGGCTTTGGCCAAAAGGCGCTGTCTTGTTTTATCAACACTTACCACAAAGCGTTCATGCTGACCGGTACAAATTGTATCAAACCCGTCTTTGGCAATGATATCGAACACGATCCGGGCGCGATCAACCTCTGCGATCGTGGCGGTGATGGTCACATCCATGCCCATCAGGGTGGGGGCGGAATGCATGATGGACACCTTAAAGCCAACCGAATCTTCGCCCGTATCGCTGTGTTCCATCGCCAGATCACGGCAGGTGTCTTCGATGTCGCAAACCAGTGACGGTGTCGCATAAACCCGGCAATCGTCGCCCATAAAGCCAACGGTTCTGCCCATATCGACGTTAAATTTGCGGGTGTCTGAAACGCCCGCTTTCATGCTGTCTTTCATAATGTAAGTTCTCCCTGATCCCTAATTACGCATAACAGTACCGTAATGCATAATTTAAGGCAACAGATAGCTCTGGGCCAAAATGCCCCAGTCTGCGGGTGCAACGAAAAACGCCGCCCGTTTTTAGCAGGCGGCGTTTTTTAGTTGTTATAGCGGGGCAGGGTGCCCGGATTATGGCGTCAGACGAAGCGGTTAACGTAGTTTTCCAGAATTTCCTGACGCCCGGATATCGGCTGTGGGTTGATGTCGTTCTTCAGAACCCGATCTGTGATGCTTTCAAGGGTTTCGGTTTTCAACATGCCCTTTGCTGTGTCGGTTTCCCAACCGGCATAACGATTGGCCAGCGCGTCTTCCATTCCGCCATCTTCCAGCATGGCCGCCGCGGCTTTCAGGCCGCGCGCGCAGATATCCATGCCACCAATATGGGCGGCGATCAGGTCAACCGGGTCCAGCGACTGACGGCGCAGTTTTGCGTCAAAGTTGGTGCCGCCGGTGTCAAACCCACCGGCCTTCAGGATGTGGTAATAGGCCAGCGCCACCTCGGGTGTGTTATTGGGGAACTGGTCCGTGTCCCAGCCCGATTGATAGTCATTGCGGTTCATATCAATGGACCCAAGCGCGCCCATGGCGACAGCCGTTGCAATTTCATGTTCAAACGAATGCCCGGCCAAAATGGCATGGCCCTGTTCAAGGTTCAGTTTGACTTCGTTTTCCAGCCCGTATTTCTGCAGGAACCCGTAACAGGTTGCCGCGTCAAAATCATATTGGTGCTTGGATGGTTCCTGTGGCTTGGGTTCCAGCAGGATCGCGCCTTTAAAGCCGATCTTGTGCTTATATTCCACCACCAGATTAAGGAACCGGCCCATGTGGTCCAGCTCGGCGCCCATATTTGTGTTCAGCAGGGTTTCATAGCCTTCGCGCCCGCCCCACAGCACATAGTTCTGACCGCCCAGTTTGTGGGTGGCATCCATGCAGGTTTTGACCGTTGCGGCCGAATAGGCAAAGACATCCGGGTCAGGGTTGGTTGATGCGCCGGACATAAAGCGGCGGTTTGAAAACAGATTGGCGGTGCCCCACAACAGCTTGGTCTTGCTGGTTTCCATTTTCAGGGCAAGGTAATCAACCATTTCTTCAAGGTTGCGTTTGCTCTGCGCAAAATTTGCCCCTTCGGGGCGCATGTCTGCATCGTGAAAACAAAAGAACGGCGCATCAAGGATATCAAACATATCAAAGGCCAC
>DAOURA010000141.1 GCA_030625325.1 Marinosulfonomonas sp. | reverse complement strand
GAACGTCTTTTTCAGGCACGTGACAATTGATTGCCCCGGCCCCATCACCAAAACCCCCTGTGTCCGCCCATGGGCGGGCACTTTGCATCCACCCGTGGTTTGGGCACAGCCCTGAGTTTTGATGTGTGGCCCATGGGCATTTCCTTTACCCGATTGCCTTCATCACGGCTTCGCCCAGCCCTGCAGGGCTTTCGGCCACCACGATGCCAGCGCTGCGCATGGCCTCTATCTTGTCCTCGGCGCCACCTTTGCCGCCGGCGACAATTGCGCCGGCGTGGCCCATGCGTCGGCCCGGGGGGGCGGTGCGTCCGGCGATGAAACCGGCTGTGGGTTTGGAGCGGCCCTTTTTGGCTTCGTCAATCAGGAACTGTGCGGCCTCTTCTTCGGCGCTGCCGCCGATTTCACCGATCATGATGATGCTTTGGGTTTCTTCGTCGGCCAGGAACATTTCAAGGATATCGATATGTTCTGTGCCCTTGATCGGATCGCCCCCGATGCCCACGGCTGTGGACTGACCCAGCCCCATGTCGGTGGTTTGTTTCACCGCCTCATAGGTCAGGGTGCCGGAACGTGAAACCACGCCGCAGGTGCCCCGTTTATGGATGTGGCCCGGCATGATGCCGATTTTGCAGGCGTCCGGTGTGATGATGCCGGGGCAGTTGGGGCCGATCAGGGTGGATTTGGACCCATCCAGCGCGCGTTTCACACGCATCATGTCCAGCACCGGGATGCCCTCGGTGATGCAGCAGATCAGCGGGATTTCAGCGTCCAGTGCCTCCAGAATTGAATCGGCGGCAAAGGGCGGTGGCACATAGATCACCGTGGCGTCGGCCCCGGTTGTGGCCATTGCTTCGTGGACCGAATTAAAGACCGGCAGATCAAGGTGGGATTGCCCGCCCTTGCCCGGCGTCACGCCGCCAACCATTTTGGTGCCATAAGCAATGGCCTGTTCGGAGTGGAATGTACCCTGAGAGCCGGTGAAGCCCTGACAGATTACTTTGGTGTGTTCGTTGATGAGAATGGCCATGATATTATCCCTTCACCGCGGCTACGATTTTGTTGGCGGCGTCGCTTAGGTTATCGGCGGCGATCACGCCAAGGCCAGAGCCGTTGATGATTTCCTTGCCCTGTTCAACGTTGGTGCCTTCAAGGCGCACAACCAGTGGCACCTTCAGGCCGACCTCTTTCACGGCGGCGACCACGCCTTCGGCGATCACATCGCAGCGCATGATGCCGCCAAAGATGTTGACCAAAATGCCTTTGACGTTGGGGTCAGAGGTGATGATTTTGAAGGCCTCTGTGACCTTTTCCTTGGTGGCACCACCGCCAACATCCAAAAAGTTTGCCGGGGATGAACCGTACAGTTTGATGATATCCATCGTCGCCATTGCCAGACCGGCACCGTTGACCATGCAGCCAATTTCACCGTCCAGCGAAATATAGTTCAGGTCGAATTTTGAGGCGGCCAGTTCCTTGGCGTCTTCTTCGGTTTCGTCGCGCAGGGCGGCGATGTCGGCGTGGCGGTAGATGGCGTTTGAATCAAAGCCCATCTTGGCGTCAAGGCATTTCAAGTCGCCCTCATCCGTGACGATCAGCGGGTTAATTTCCAGCATTTCGACGTCTTTTTCGACGAATAGCTTATAAAGCGTGCCCATCAGTGCGACGCATTGTTTAATCTGTCGCCCTTCAAGACCCAGCTCAAATGCGATGCGACGGCCATGAAAACCCTGATAGCCGGTGGCCGGGTCAACGGAAAATGACAGGATCTTTTCGGGGGTGGAATGGGCGACTTCTTCGATGTCCATGCCGCCCTCGGTCGAGCAAACGAAAGACACGCGGCTGGTTTGACGATCAACCAGCAGGGCCAGATACAATTCGGCCTGAATGCCGGCACCGTCTTCGATGTAGATGCGGTTGACCTGTTTGCCTGCGGGGCCGGTTTGTTTGGTGACCAATGTGCGGCCCAGCATTTTTGCGGCCTCATCGGCGGCCTCGGCCACGGATTTGGTCAGGCGCACACCGCCCTGTTCGCCAGCGTCGGCTTCTTTGAACGTGCCCTTGCCGCGCCCACCTGCGTGGATCTGGGCCTTGACCACCCAAAGGGGCCCGTCCATTTGCCCGGCGGCTGTTTTGGCTTCTTCGGCGCGCATCACTACGCGCCCCTCTGATACCGGTGCGCCATAGCTGCGCAAAAGGGCCTTGGCCTGATATTCGTGAATATTCATGGGGTCGCCTTCGTCTGAATTAATTTCTTAGGGACAATGCACATAGCAAAAGCATGAATAAACGATTTTTTTGGGTTATCACCAGATGTTGCAGGAAAAAGATGTTTTTGTGATCACACGATCAAATACTGTGATCACATAGTTTAAAAACTGCATATGTATTTCTGGGCGAGTCGCGCTGATCCTGCCGGAAAACAAAAAGGCCGGGCCCATAAGGCCCCGGCCTGAAATGTCGTATGTTTAGGGTTTACCCCAAATTGCCGTCAATTGCCTTACAGGCATCAACAAGGCCCTTAACCGCGTCAACGGATTTGTCGAACATGACCTGTTCGTCTTTGGTAAGCTTGATATTTACCACCCGTTCAACGCCACCGGCGCCAATTACGGTTGGTACGCCGACATACATGCCCTTCAGGCCAAGCGCGCCGTCAACCCATGCCGCACATGGCAGCAGGCGTTTTTGATCTTTCAGGTAAGCCTGCGCCATTTCGATGGCGGCTGTGGCGGGGGCGTAAAACGCCGAACCGGTTTTCAGCAGGCCAACGATTTCGGCGCCGCCGTCACGGGTGCGCTGAACAATTGCGTCCAGTTTGTCCTGTGTGGTCCAGCCCATATCGACCAGATCAGGCAGGGTCACGCCGCCAACACCGGAATAGCGCACCAGTGGCACCATCGTGTCACCATGCCCGCCCAGAACAAACGCGTTCACGTCACGCATGGACACGTCAAATTCAAGGCTGAGGAAGTGGCGGAAACGCGCACTGTCCAGAACACCGGCCATGCCGACGACTTTTTCGTGGGGCAGGCCGGAATATTCGCGCAGCGCCCAGACCATAGCGTCCAGCGGGTTGGTGATGCAGATCACAAACGCGTCTGGTGCGTGGGCTTTGATGCCTTCGCCAACGGATTTCATGACCTTCAGGTTGATGCCCAGCAGGTCATCGCGGCTCATCCCGGGTTTGCGGGGGACACCGGCGGTGACGATGCAAACATCTGCGCCAGCAATACCGGCGTAATCAGTTACGCCGGACATAGCGGCGTCAAACCCTTCTGAGGGGCCTGCTTCGGCGATATCAAGCGCCTTGCCCTGTGGAATGCCGTCGGCGATATCAAAGAGAACGATGTCGCCTAGTTCTTTCATTGCAGCCAGATGGGCGAGTGTGCCGCCGATCTGTCCTGAACCGATTAGGGCAATTTTGGGTCTGGCCATTTAAGGACTCCATCACTTTTAAAGTTGCGCGTGACTAGCGATTCATGGCGGTGGGTGCAAGTGCGCTGCGCTGCGGCAAAACAGGGCAGGTGGCGTTTGAAGATGCCTAACGGTGTTGAAGCTAAACGAATTTTGCCGGTTTTTAGCGTATTGGTTGGTTTGAACAATTGTTTTCACGATTGGGAAAAGTGGCCGGGCCGCAGGTTCAGCCATGCAGTGGCGGGGGGATTCGCAGTCAGGCAATTGCGCGCAGGGTCACAAACCGCGGCAGGCCGGTGAACGGGTATTCTGCGGTGCGGCAATTGGAAACTTGCGATTTGCGGTTTTTATGTAGAGTTTTCGATCAGGATCAGGAAACGGAAAGAATCATAATGTTGAATGAACGCCCCTTCAGGTCAGTGCTGTATATTCCCGGCTCAAACGTGCGCGCACTGGAAAAGGCCCGTGGTTTGCCGGTGGACGCGATTATTTTTGATCTGGAGGACGCCGTGTCGCCCGATGCCAAGGTTGAGGCGCGCCAAATTCTGGCCGGGGAACTGGCGGCGGGGGGCTATGGCGGGCGGACCTGTCTGGTGCGGGTGAATGGTCTGAACACCGACTGGGGGGCGGATGATCTGGCCGCCTTTGACGGGGTGGCGATTGATGGGATTTTGCTGCCTAAGGTGAATGGGGCGGCTGATGTTGATCGGGTTGCGGTGCTGGTGCCCGATACGCCGATCTGGGCGATGATTGAAACGCCACAGGGGGTTTTGAACGCCGCCGAGATTGGGGCGCACCCACAGATTGGCGGGTTTATTTTGGGCACCAATGATCTGGCCAAGGAATTGCGGTGTCAGCCCGGCGCGGCGCGCGGCGCGTTGGTTACATCATTGCAAATGGCGCTGTTGGGCGCGCGCGCCAGCGGCATCGTCTGTGTGGACGGGGTATATAACGCGTTCAAAGACACCGACGGTCTGGCGCGCGAATGTGAACAGGGCCGCGATTTTGGGTTTGACGGAAAAACCCTGATACATCCGGCGCAGGTTGGTGTCGCCAACCGGATTTTTGCCCCGGCAGAGGCCGAGGTTGAAATGGCGCATCGCCATATTGCGGCCTTTGCGGATGCACAGGCACAGGGTAAAGGTGTGGCCGTTGTGGATGGTCAGATCGTGGAAAATCTGCATGTTGAAACGGCACAGGCCGTTTTGGCCAAAGTGGCGGCGATTGCCGCAATGGAAGGGGCAGAGGAATGACACTGTTAATACTTGGGGTTTTGCTGTGGACGGGCGCACATTTTTTTAAGCGTCTTGCGCCGGGGTTACGTGCCGCAATGGGGAACGCTGGCAAGGGGGTTGTGGCAGTTCTATCGCTTGGCGCAATTGTGTTGATGGTAATTGGCTATGGTCAGGCACCGGTCATGACCCTGTGGGACATGGGCGGCTGGGCGGTTCATCTGAATAATTTGCTGATGCTGGTTGCCGTTGCCCTGCTGGGGCTTGGCAATTCCAAAAGCCGACTGCGTGGCCGGTTGCGCCATCCGATGCTGGCCGGGGTTTTGGTTTGGGTGGTGGCGCATCTGTTGGTGAACGGTGAACTGGCGTCTTTGATCCTGTTTGGCGGGCTGGGCCTGTGGGCGGTGATATCGATGGTGCTGATCAGCCGCGAAGACCCGGCGCCCGAGCCATTTACCGGCGGCAGTGTTGCGGGTGATATCCGGCTGGCGGTTATTTCGGCCGTTTTATTTGGTGTGATCACAGGCATTCATATCTGGCTGGGTCCCTGGCCGTTTGGGGGGTAGGGCCAGTGCAAGCCTATCGATTATTGACCGAAGAAGACAGTTCCGCGTTTTGCCATAAGGTGACGCTGGCGCTGTCGAAGGGCTGGGTTTTGTATGGTGATCCGAGCTATGCCTATGATGAAAACAGTGGCAAGATGCGATGCGGGCAGGCCGTGGTAAAGGACGTGGACGCAACCTATTCACCTGACATGAAATTGGGGCAGCTGTGAAAACCAACCGGGGACGATTTTTCGAAGATTACACCGTGGGTGAGGTGATCACCCACGCCGTGCCACGCACAATTTCAGGGGGGGAACGGGCGCTGTATCACGCTGCCTATCCGGCGCGACACGCCTTGTATTCATCGAACCAGTTTGCGACCCGCTGTGGTCTGGGGGGCGCGCCACTGGATGATATGATTGCGTTTCACATTGTGTTTGGCAAAACCGTGCCTGATATATCGCTGAACGCGCTGGCAAATCTGGGGTACGGCGAAGGGCGCTGGTTATTGCCGGTCTGGCCCGGTGACACCCTGCGCGCGGTAAGCGAAGTCATTGGTCTGAAACAAAATTCAAGCGGAAAATCGGGCATTGTCTGGGTGCGCACCACCGGGTTGAACCAGCATGATAAGGCAGTTCTTAGCTATGTGCGCTGGGTTATGGTGCGTAAGGGCGATATGGCCGCCCCGGCCCCGCAAACGGTGGTGCCCGATCTTAACAATGTGGTGCCTGCGGCAGATCTGATGGTCCCGCAGGGATTGGATTTCAGCGGTTATGATTTCACACTGGCGGGTGAGCGTCATCGCCTTGGCGACTATGAAATCGGTGAACAGATCGACCATGTGGATGGGGTCACCATAACTGAGGCCGAACATATGATGGCCACCCGCCTGTGGCAAAACACCGCCAAGGTGCATTTTGACGTCACCGCGCGCCCGGATGGCAAGCGCCTGATCTATGGCGGGCA
>DAOURA010000193.1 GCA_030625325.1 Marinosulfonomonas sp. | reverse complement strand
TGCCAGTGATCGTATCTTTGCCTGCTCTGCCATTATTGATGCTTTACATGATCAGTTTGAGGTCAGTGTTAACCGATCTTGTGAGGAAGGTTCAATCGCTGGTCGCAACCCCAACAGGGGGGCCATGCGTCTGATCATTTCCGCCGCCACCGGAACAGCCGTCCAACCGGCGGTGCGCCGTGGGTCTTTGCCCGATGTTTCCACCGGTTCATCCAGCGTCACCACCAGCACATATCGCGGATCATGGGCCGGAAATATACTGGCAAACGTGGCGATAACCTTGTCTTCATGGTATCCGCCACCCTGTTCCTTGGGCTTGTCGGCAGTGCCGGTTTTGCCCCCCACTGCGTAACCCTGCACCTCACCAAAGCTGGCGGTGCCATCGATCACAACCGCGCGCAACATCTGGCGCGCCACGCGCGACGTTTCAGCCGATATCACCCGTGGGCCGGGTATTGGGGCCGGGGTGGTTGATTTCAGTAATGTTGGCGTCACCTTTGTGCCACCGTTGACAATGCTGGCATAGGCCGCCGCCAAATGCATCGGGCTGACCGACAGGCCGTGGCCATAGGATATTGTCATGGCTGATATTTCAGACCAGTTTTTCGGCGTCAGGGGCTTGGCGCCGTGGGCCTCTACCATTTCAACCGGGGTCGCGGCCAACAGGCCAAGGCTGTTCAAAAAATCCTGCTGTTGCTCGGCGCCAATCATCTGGGCCAGACGTGCGGCACCAATATTTGACGATTTCACCACCACATCGGCCACCGTCAGCTGTTTACCATAGTCATGAAAATCACGGATTTTGTATTTACCCCATTTCAGCGGCCCACGGATATCAACCATGGTTCCGGCATTGACCAGATTTGCGTCAATCGCCTGGGCGGCGGTGAAAATCTTAAACACCGACCCCAGTTCATACACCCCCTGAACCGCCCGGTTAAACAGCGGGCTGTCAGAGGCGACCCCCTTGGTCAGGGGCGCAGGGCGCGTGTTGGGGTCAAAATCAGGCAGTGAAACAAGGCTGATCACTTCCCCAGTTTTGACATCCATCAGAACCGAAGACGCCCCGCGCGCATTCATCAGTTTCATCCCGCCTGACAGCACCCGTTCGGCGGCGGTCTGAATGGTTATATCCAATGACAGGCGCAGGGGTTCGCGCCCGGTGGCCGGATCACGAAGATAATCGTCAAAGGTTTTTTCAACCCCGGCCACGCCGACCACTTCGGCAGAATTCACACCTTCACGCCCAAAAGACGACCCACCCAGAACATGGGCCGCCAGCCTGCCGTTGGGGTAAAGACGCATCTCACGGGGGCCAAACAACAACCCCGGATCACCAATATCATGCACCAGTTGTTGCTGTTCAGGGCTGATTTTTCTTTTTACCCACAGGAACTTACGGCTTGAATTAAAGGTCTTTAGCAGGGAACTTTCATCCAGATCCGGGAAAATCCGGGCCAGTTCACGGGCCGCCCCGGCCTTATCAATCATGATCGGCGGCTGGGCATATAGGGAATTGGTGATGAAATTGGTCGCCAGAATGCGGCCGTTGCGGTCAACGATATCACCGCGCTGGGCGATGATCGATGTACCACTTGCAGTGGTGCGCGGTTCAACCGGGTCGGTTGATGCCAGAACCGCCATTCGCAAACCAACCGTCATAAACGCAAAGACAAAGACCGCTCCCAGAACCAATAACCGCCCCTCGGCGCACTGACGCGAAGCATCGCGCATACCTTCGTGGCGCAGGCGGATATTTTCCCGTTCAATCACATCGGGGTTTTCACCCTTTTGGCGGGCCGACAGGATGCGCGCCAGCGGGCGCAGTGGTGTGCGGATCATTGCGACACCGCAAGTGCGCCAACAACATCAACAGCATTCATGATCGGGGCCATTGGTTTGTTGGGAAAGGCAATTTCATCAACCCGGCCAAACTGACGTGACGACAGTGGCAACAGGCCCAGCCGGTCAAAGTTGATCGCGGCCAGTTCGCGCAACCGGTCAGGCCGGTTCAGATAGGCCCATTCGGCCCGCAAAACACCCAGTTCTTCGCGCAATTCACCGATTTCACTTTGCAAACCGTCCACGTCCCGCAATGCCTGCTGGGTTTCATAGTTTCCCCGATAGGCCCATATGGCCAGCCCCATAACGCACAGCGCAGACAGTACAAAAAACAAACCGCGCATCAGCGTTTTCCCTTTTTCTTATAACCCGGCAGGCCAACAGCCCCCCGGTCAACAGGTGCCGCCGGGGCATCGGTGCGCACCGCCACCCGCAACCGGGCCGAGCGTGCGCGCGGGTTTTGCGCCAATTCCTGATCGTCGGCGGCGATAGCCTTGGATGTCAGTTTAAAGGCCGGGGTTTCGGCCGCCAGTTCGGGGGCATATCGGCTGCCGCCGCCCCCGGTGGATGACCGCAGCGCCAAAAAGCGTTTCACGATCCGGTCTTCAAGGGAATGAAAACTGACAACCGCCAACTGACCACCGGGTTTCAGGGCGCGCTCGGCGGCCTCAAGCCCTTGGATCAGTTCGCCAAATTCATCGTTCACCGCAATGCGGATACCCTGAAAACTGCGGGTTGCCGGGTGGCTTTGCCCCGGTTTTGAACGGGGCAGGCATTTTTCAACAATCAACGCCAGTTGCCGGGTGGTGGTTATTGGGCTTTCTTCGCGCGCACGCACAATCGCCCGCGCAATCCGGCGGGACGCCCGTTCTTCCCCGTATAAATAAAGGGTATTGGCCAGGTCTTCTTCGCTGCTATCATTGACCAGATCAGCGGCTGACGGGCCAGATTGACTCATCCGCATGTCCAGCGGACCGTCCCGCATGAACGAAAAACCCCGCTCTGCCTGATCAAGCTGCATTGATGAAACGCCAAGATCCAGAACAACACCGTCCAGATCTTGGGCATATTCGTCCATTTTTCCAAAGGTGCCCTGCACCAGTTCCAGACGATCACCGTATTCACCTGCCCAGCCCTGGGCCATTTCAAAAACCGCCGGGTCCCGATCAACACCAATTACCCGTTGCGCACCCGCATCCAGCAGGCCACGGGCATAGCCACCCGCCCCGAACGTGCCATCCAGCCAGACGCCATCAACAGGGGCAACCGCCGCCAAAAGCGGGCGCAACAGGACAGGAATATGGGGTTTGTCAGTCGGGTCTGAGGGGGCCGCAGCAGCCATTGCCTATTCCCCTTTTGGGTTGTCCAGAAGGGACAGGGGATCAAAGTCATCCGGCAGGCTGTCCATCCAGGCCTCGGTCTTGGCCATTTCTGATGTTTCGTATGTGTCGGGCTTCCAGATCTGAAAGGTATCACCAGAGGCAATGAAAAATGCTTCTTTGCCAAGGCCAATTTTTTCACGCAGCTTTTGCGGCAATACCAGCCGGCCGTCACCGTCCACCTCGGTTGGCAGGGACTGACCGTGGATCATGCGCTCCAGCATCCGGCGTTCAACTGTGCCGCGTGGCATTTTGTCGATCTTGCGGTCCACTTCGTCGATCGCCTCAATCGTATAACATTCCAGATAATTGCGCCGCTGATCACCATATACAATAATAAGCTGTGGGCGCTGGCCGCTTTGCCAATCAGGATCACCGGCCTCAAGCACACGGCGAAACAGGGCTGGGATAGAGACCCTGCCCTTTGCATCCACCTTATGGTGGCTTTCACCTCTGAACCTGCGTGCCACTTTTCGCGGCTCCTGTTTTGTTCGTCCCGTTTTGGCCCCTAAAATGGGAAACGGCGGGTTGAGCTGCTGCCACTGCCCAATCCGCCGCCCTCGTCCCATTTCTGGGGTATGTCCGACTGCGCGCGCCACCTGGGGGGATGTCTGCTCGCTCGCGCGCCGGATTCTTCATTACGATTAAGCGGGTGCCTGTATGAAACCT
>DAOURA010000152.1 GCA_030625325.1 Marinosulfonomonas sp. | reverse complement strand
CTGTCGGGGGGCGAACGCAACCGCGTCCACATGGCGCGCCTGTTGAAATCCGGCGGCAATGTCCTGTTGCTGGATGAACCGACCAACGATCTGGACGTCGAAACCTTACGCGCTTTGGAAGACGCACTGGTCGATTTCGCCGGCTGCGCGGTTGTGATTTCCCACGACCGGTTCTTTTTAGACCGGATTTGCACCCATATTCTGGCCTTCGAAGGCGACGCCCACGTGGAATGGTTCGAAGGCAACTTTGAAGATTACGAGGAAGATAAGAAAAAGCGTCTGGGGGTTGACGCGGCGGCACCAACGCGAGTTAAGTTTAAGAAGTTTGTGCGGTGAGGGGATGTTAAAAAAACTCGCCTACTTAGGCATTTTGATGCTGATTCCGAGTAGTGCAAATGCCTATTGCTCAAGAGGCTTCGCCTATGACTATGACGCGAAAATAAATGCTGAATTCAAATACTTGCTCTGCCTTCACAACGAACAAGTTGAAAGATTAAACAACCACGCCGACCTAATAAACAACCACGCGGACGGGATTAACCGAAACTCAGATAGCATTAGTAAAACTAGAAACAACCTGGGTGATCTCGAATCTTCACTTGCAAGTGTAATTGATATCATCAATGAAATTGTAGATGAAAATCGACGGCTCCGCTCCCAAATCTTTGAATTGGAATCTAGAATTTCCACATTGGAGTGAACCGTAACAAGCAAGCCGTAGGGTGGGTACCAACCCATCATCCGCACCTTCAACGCGCACCAACAAATCCGCCCCCCGCACCCCCCGTTAACCCGGCAAATGCCCTAAAACCGGTCATATGGGATTCATATGGAAATCATACGGTTTTCCGATGGTCTTATTTTCAGCTAAATCCGTGCGTTAACCATAATTTTCAGGCAAACATTCAACGGCCACCCATGCACCTGTTGCATAGCGGGGATATGGAATTTGGCGATGTCATGTGACGCCTTGGGGCTTAGGTTCCTGTCAACCGGGACTTCCCGATTCCACACGAACCAAGACAGGACAAACCAATGGAAAACGTCGAATACACCCATCCGTCCATTGCACAGCTAAAGGCATACGAAGACCGCGCCCACCAGTTGCGCGCACAGGCCATGCGTCACGGCCTGCGAGCCATTTCTGGCATGGTAAAAACGGGCCTTCGTAACGTCCGCGCATTCATTTCCACCCAGCGCAAGGCCTGGAACCCTGTTGGCCTGACGGCCACGCCGCCGCTTGGGTCATAACAAAACAGGCACAACTGGTTAAACTGTTGCCCTATATAGTGCTAAATATCCCTACAAAGGATTTGACCTTCTTTCGGTGCGCAGCATACTCTCTCAATACATTTTTTGGGAGAAAATCTAATGAAACCAGTTATTTCAATTCTTGCTATGCTGGCTGTGGCTGGCTGTGGCGGCCTGTCAAAATGGTCCTACGCCGGGCTTGAATACAGCCTTATAAAAAATGCGAAATCCGGTGATATGAACTCATTCACCGGCATTGCGCAAACCACCATTGCCGAAATGCCCGCCACCGGTTCCGCAGCTTACACAGGTGAATACCGCGTCAGGGATCAGACTAAACTGCTGGCCACACCGGGCAAGGGCCCGGCCACGCTGGCGGTGGATTTTGCCGGCCAAACGGTACAGCTTGACCTTACTGGTGATCTGAACAGAAGTGCCGCAGGAACCATGACCGATAACACCTTCACCGGTGCATCCGTATCCGATTCATTCTTTTATGATGGGCAATTCTACGGTTCAACAGCCGAGGTTGCCGCCGGGGTTTTCTATGATAGCACCACGTCATTGACCGGGGAAGAAACCCTTTTGTTCGGTGAATTCATAACCGAGCAGTAAATCATTCAATGGGCAGGGCAGACATTTCCAAAGGCTGCGAATGCCGGGGGAAATACCGCCCTGCCCTTTTGCCCCAATAACGTTCTTTTTGGTTTGCCAGCCATAACATGACACCGATCCTGTATTCATTCCGCCGCTGTCCCTATGCGATGCGCGCCCGGCTGGGGCTGGCCAGTGCCGGGATTGGGGTTGAACATCGGGAAATTTTGCTGCGGGACAAACCGACGGCAATGCTAACGGTGTCGCCCAAGGGAACGGTTCCGGTGCTGGTCACTGACCAGGGGGTGATCGATGAAAGTCTGGACATCATGCTTTGGGCCCTTGGGCGCAATGACCCCGAGGGTTGGTTGAATATCCCACAATCGGCCCATGATCTGATCACTGAAACGGACGGGGCGTTCAAGACATCACTGGATCGCTACAAATATTCCAGCCGCATCCCCGATGCGAACCCTGAAACGGAACGCGCCAATGGCACCCGGTTTCTGATGCGCCTGAACGAAATGCTGGCGGGGCAACCGTATTTATACGGTGCCGCGCCACGCCTGCCTGACATGGCGATTGCAACCTTTGTGCGTCAGTTCGCCCATGTGGATCTGAACTGGTTCAATGCCCAACCCTGGCCCGATCTTGCCCGCTGGTTGGCGGATTTCAAAGCCTCGGCGCGCTTTGCCGCCGTCATGCAAAAGCACCCGGTTTGGGGCCCGGATGCCAGGCCGAACCCCAGCGAAAATATCGCCTAGGACTTCACCCAGTTCACAATCCCGGCGGCTGGCATGGCGCCCGCCTGACGGGCTGCTTCGCGACCACCTTTGAATTTGGCCATCATCGGGATGCCGCGAATATTGTATTTGCTGCTGGCCTTGGGGTGCTCTTCGGTGTTCAGTTTGACCAGACGCGCCCGACCGTTCAGTTCACTGGCCGCTTTGGCGAATTCAGGCGCCATCGACCGGCACGGCCCACACCAGGGCGCCCAGAAATCCACCACCAGCGGCAGATCATCATTGCGCGATGCCTTGGTCAGCCAGGCCATATCAACCTCTTTGGGTTTATTTGACAAAAGCGATGTCCCACAGGTCCCACATTTGGCCCCCTTGCCCAGCTTTTCCTGTGGCACGCGGTTTACTTGCCCACAGTCAAAGCAGGTGATTTTTAGTCCAGCCATATCCCGGCCCTTTCACATTCATTTTTTCGCATATAATTACAAAGATCGCCCGTACAAGGCCCCGGTTGATCTGACGCAATATGCCACATCAAAATTCATATACGTATTCCGCCACAGGAATGATACAGGTCCCCCATGCGCAGTTGCCCCGATAAGATCACCCAAATCACCCTGACGTCAGGCACCGTTGCGGTTGACGGGCACGGGTATTTGACCGACCCCGAGCTGTGGACCCCTGAATTTGCCGATCACGTGGCCACGGCCGAGGGCATCACCCTGACCCCGGCCCATTATGATGTGATCAATTTCATGCGTGCTTATCTGGATGATCACGGCATTATCCCCGACGCGCGGTTTGTGTTCAAATACCTTGGCCAGCCCGCGGGCTTGAACAAACCCCAATCCAAGGCTGCACTTTTTTCCCTGTTTCCCTATGGCTATGTTAAACAGGCCTGCAAAATCGCCGGAATGAAACAACCGCGCGCCTGGTCCACCGGTTAGGCCAAATCGACAACTACCCGGTCTTGTAAAGTCAATTTTTTCGAACCATCGCTTGAAAATTTAGCCTTCACATGCCACTTTACGAATATAACCCAAGCCCGGAGGCCCCATGTCCTATACAATTGACCGCATTATCGCCGATGATGATTTTGAATCGATCGACACCCGCACCCGCACAGCCCTTGCCAACCATGGCTTTGGGGTGCTGACAGAAATTGACGTAAAAGCCACCATGAAGAAAAAGATCGACAAGGACATGCCGCCCTATCGAATTTTGGGGGCCTGCAACCCGAACATGGCATGGGAAGCCTTTGGCATGGAACCCCGCGTTGGTGTAATGCTGCCCTGCAACGTGATCCTGCGCGAAGTTGACGGCGGGGTTGAGGTTAGCGCCGTTGATCCACAGGCATCAATGGCCGGGATTGACAACGACGAACTAAAGGGTGTCGCCGGTCAGGTGCGTGAAATGCTCAAAACCGTGATCAGTGAAATCTGACTTGCAACCGGCACACGCGCCATTCGTACAATAAGGAAAGGGCGCCAGCAGTAACCTGCCAGGCGCCCATTGCTTGTATAAAACTGCCTCTTTGGCCCGCCCCCAGGGTAGCTGGGGTCCGACCCGCGTAAACCTGCTAAATCCAGCTACTGGCCTGCCCCTGCGCATGCTTGGAAATAAAAGGGATCTCATCCGTGTAGCATTCAAGAATGGGGCGGGTGGTTAGCTGTGTGTCCGAAAACTGTTCAGAATTTGAAGGCAAACCTGCAACTGCATTTGTGCGTCCGTCGCGTGCTTTTGCGAGAAGTTCGGTCATTTTCTAAGTCCTTTACGTCAATTGCTTTGGGGTATTTTCCGCCACAATTGTAACACATTCTTAACAGATCCGCCTATACATACGAGCCTGCGTTTTTTTAACCGCCACAATCATTACACAATCCCGACACTGTTGATCTTATTGGGCGAGACAAGGGCAAACCTCGGGCTAAATTGTGTCATTTCCCCGTTTATTTTCTGTTGGTGCGATTCCCCAACCCCCAAGTGCCCCACTTATGACACATTGTGCGCCCCCGCTGGCCCCCACGCGCATCTGGGCTAAAAACGGCCCGCCTTTGCTGCCTTTTAATATAATTTTCTTAAAATTGATTTCTTTTCAGGCGGTTAGAATTCACCAACTGGAAAACAACGCCCACAAATAATTAAAAATAATAGCGAGACAAAAATATCGCCATATTTCACCCTGCTTTTCGCCCCATTTAGGTCGTACTTTTCCTGCTGACCCATATTCATAAGAACAGTTTGTTTCCCTTTACGAACCAATGATGTTGGCCGCAATTCATGGGGTTCTTCAAATGTAACGGGGTAATAAAATGCAACGCGGGGGGGGCTGGGCTGGGCTGGACCAGGCCTGACAAAACAACACCGGGCGCACTTCACGCCCGGTGTCAGTGTTATTTACATTACGCCACAGCCTGCCAGCAAAACGGCAACGGCAACCAGTGCTACTGCAATTCTCATGGACATCCCTCCTTGTTGTTGTCCGCCCATACTGACACACAAACAGGTTTTATCAAAACCCGCATCGGAATGCGTAATTTCAACAGGTCCAGAATCAGCGGCCAAAAATGCCGCCGTGAACCGGGGAAAACAGGAATTTGCATAGTTTTCACACCACTGGCAGGGCCACCCCAACCAGATACAGCAATATATTTCGGTAATTTTTCTTGCTTTTTGCGACATAAGGACCCATATGAGCCCCGCGAACGTTATTCTCTATCGACCCACTGTTCTCCTTTCACGGCTACAGTCCCTCGATCTTGCACTGACTAAGCCAGGCTATCGCACTTACGCGGATGGCATACTAAATAGGAGATCTCACGATGGCTAATGGCACCGTGAAGTGGTTCAACTCAAC
>DAOURA010000039.1 GCA_030625325.1 Marinosulfonomonas sp. | reverse complement strand
GACCCAACCGGATCACCAGAATCAAGATAGCCCTGAACAACACGGCGAAATACTTCGCGTGTGCGGTCATTCATATCTTCGATCAATTTCGTTGCACCGGTCATTTTCATCCACCTCGAAACCGTCTGTCATTTAGGGGTAAGCACAGGCAAACGTCAATCGGGGTTGCGTCAGTTGTGCGCAGATGGGTATGTGGGCACCACCGGAAATGAAAAGGAATATCCATGCGCCCCTCTGGCAGAGAAAAAAATGAGCTTCGCCCAATTTCAATTGAAGTGGGTGTAACCAAACACGCCGAAGGGTCTTGTATGATCAAAATTGGCGATACCCATGTTTTGTGTACCGCAAGCCTGGAATCACGGGTTCCGCCATTTTTGAAAAATACCGGTCTGGGCTGGGTGACCGCAGAATACGGCATGCTGCCACGTTCAACCGGGTCCCGCATGCGGCGCGAAGCCGCCGCCGGCAAACAGGGCGGCAGAACCGTGGAAATTCAACGCCTTATCGGGCGATCCCTGCGGGCCGGGGTTGATCGTGTGGCCTTGGGCGAACGTCAGATTACAGTTGATTGCGATGTTATTCAGGCCGATGGTGGTACCCGTTGTGCGGCGATCACCGGGGGTTGGGTTGCCCTACGTTTGGCCGTTAATAAACTGATGAAGGCCGGTGATGTGATCAGTGATCCGCTGATTGATCCGATTGCGGCCGTTAGTTGCGGTATTTATGCCGGTCAGCCGGTGCTGGATCTGGATTACCCCGAAGACAGCGAAGCCGGCGTTGACGGAAATTTCGTTATGACAGGCAGTGGCCAGTTGATCGAAATTCAGATGTCGGCCGAGGGGTCTACATTTTCGCGTGACCAGATGAACGAACTGCTGGCGCTGGCCGATAAGGGTGTGGCCGAATTGGTCGCCGCCCAAAAGGCAGCCGTGGCCTGACCCATGCGAAAATTTTCCGACAGCAGGCTGGTGATCGCGTCCCATAATTCGGGGAAATTACGCGAAATTGCCGCCCTTCTATTGCCGTTTGGGGTTCAAACCACTTCTGCGGCTGAATTTAACCTGCCAGAGCCGGAAGAAACCGAAAGCACATTCGCCGGCAACGCCCGGATCAAGGCGCATTTTGCCGCCAAATCCACAGGCCTGCCTGCCCTGTCAGATGACAGCGGGATAATGGTTGATGCCCTTGGCGGTGAACCCGGCGTTTACACGGCAGATTGGGCGGAAACCCCAAATGGGCGCGACTTTCCCATGGCCATGACCAAGGTTTGGGATCTGTTAGAGGGGAAATCAGCACCAGAACCCAGACTGGCCCATTTTTGCGCAACCCTATGTCTGGCCTGGCCTGATGGGCATGATGAAATTTTTGAAGGCGTCGTTCATGGCCGTCTGGTTTGGCCAATGCGGGGTGAACTGGGGTTTGGGTTTGACCCGATATTCATGCCAGACGGCGAAACCGAAACATTCGGTGAAATGGACCCGGCCAAAAAACACGCGATAAGCCACCGCGCCGATGCCTTCGCCAAACTGGTCGCAGGTTGTTTTGGCTGAGGATTGGACAGAGGGCGGTTTTGGTCTGTACCTGCACTGGCCCTATTGCAAATCCAAGTGCCCATATTGCGATTTCAATTCCCATGTCTCGGCAGAAATTGACGAATCCCGCTGGAATAGAGCCTATTTATCCGAAATTCACCGGTTAGGGGACCAAACCGGTGATCGGGTTTTAAACAGCGTGTTTTTTGGTGGCGGCACGCCCAGCATGATGTCACCTAATCTGGTTTCATCTATTCTGGAAACCGTGCGAAACACCTGGCGCACGTCCAATAGTTTTGAAGTAACCCTTGAGGCAAATCCAACATCGGTTGAGGCCGGAAAATTCCAGGGGTTTCGTGACGCCGGGGTTAACCGTGTTTCAATGGGAATTCAGGCGCTGAATGACAGTGATTTACAGGCCCTTGGGCGGCTTCATTCTGTGGCCGAGGCACGTCAGGCGTTTGATTTAGCGCGCAATACCTTTGATCGGGTTAGTTTTGATCTGATTTATGCCCGTCAAAACCAAACACTGGTTGATTGGCGGGATGAATTGCAAGACGCACTGAAAATGGCGGCTGATCATTTATCACTGTACCAGTTAACGGTTGAGGGCGGCACAGCATTTGGTGCCCTGCACGCCCGTGGAAAGTTACGCGGTCTGCCGGATGAAGACAGCGGCGCCGATATGTATCTGGCAACGCAGGAAATTTGCGAAAAGGCCGGGCTGCCAGCATATGAGGTGTCCAACCACGCCGCCCCCGGAAACGAATCCCTGCATAATTTGATTTACTGGCGCGGTGGCGATTATGCCGGTATCGGGCCGGGTGCCCACGGGCGGCTGACATTGGGGGGGCAAAGGTTTGGCACCGAGACACCGCTTTTACCCACGAAATGGCTGGAAAATGTTGAAACCACAAGGAATGGTGAAAGCCAGCGAACCGAAATTTCACCCGGTGATCAGGCCATTGAATACCTGATGATGGGTCTGCGGTTGCGCGACGGTATTTCCCTTAATCGTCTGAACAGGCTTGATCAAACGGCCATTGATCACAATAAAATCAATGGCTTGCGTGAAATAGGAATGGTGGACATTTCCGGCGACCAGTTGTTTGCCACCCAGACCGGGCGCCCAGTATTAAACGCCATTATCCGTGAATTGATGGCCGACCCGCAATAAACCCTAGAAATTTGACGAAATAATCCGACACAATTCATCCAGTTCATTCATGTCTTTGTATTGAATGACAAGCTGGCCGGTTCCGTCACTGTTCTTATGATCAATCGTAACCTTCATTTTCAGGTTGGCCGACAGATCCTGTTCCAGCCCACGGGTGTCTGCATCTTTTGTTTTGCTGACAGCCTTCCGCTGGGGTTTTTCGGTTTTCGGTGACTTTGCCAAACGCTCAGTTTCGCGAACCGAAAGGCCCTGCGTCACAACCCGGCGGGCCAGTTCGGACGCATTATCGGTTGTGATCAATGCACGCGCATGTCCGGCGGATATTTTCCCCGATCGCAGCAATTCCAACACGTCCTCTGGCAGGTTGAGAAGGCGAAGCAAATTTGCAATATGGCTGCGGCTTTTGGACAGACCTTCAGCCAGCTTTTCCTGGGTGTGACCAAAGCGGTCCATCAACTGGCGGTAACCTGTTGCCTCTTCCACCGGGTTCAGGTCGGCGCGCTGAATATTTTCGATGATCGCAATTTCAAGAACTTCATCATTACTGTAATCGCGCACAATAACCGGCAGTTCATGTAGCTGTGCCAGTTGCGAAGCACGCCAGCGGCGCTCCCCCGCGATTATTTCGTAACCTTTTGATTTATCAGGATTTACCCGAACAATCAGGGGCTGAAGAACGCCCTTTTCCCGGATTGACGCGGCCAGTTCATCCAGATCCCCCTTATCAAAGGTTCGCCTTGGCTGGTCCGGGTTTGGTTGAATTTTTTCAATTGGAACATGGATCATGCCGCGCCCGTTGGCACCGGCTGCATCTTTTTCCGGCTCTGTCGGGTTCACATCTGCCATCAACGCAGACAGACCGCGCCCCAGACCACCACGGCTTTGTTTTGAACTGGCCATCTTAACCCCTAACCCCGCTGTCACCTTGTAAGGCAATGATTTCACTTGCTAAATCCCTGTAGGCTTGGCTACCTTTTGAACGGCTGTCATAATCCAAAACTGACAGGGCATATGATGGCGCTTCGCTAATGCGGACATTCCTTGGAATCACGGTTTTAAAAACCACTTCCCCAAGGTTTTCCCGCGCATCTGCTTCTACCTGCCGGGACAGGTTGTTCCGCTTGTCAAACATCGTCAAAGCGATGCCTTCGATCCTAAGGTTTGGGTTTGCCGTTTGTCTGATTTCACGAACCGTCAGCAACAGTTGTGAAAGCCCTTCAAGGGCATAAAATTCACTTTGCAACGGGACCAGAACAGAATGGGCCGCAACCATCGCATTAACCGTCAAAAGGTTTAGCGATGGCGGGCAATCAATCAGGATATAATCCAGTTGAAAGTTTTCAATTTCCCGTTGGCGCAGGGCATCATGCAATAAATAGCTGCGCTTTTCATTGGTGGCCATTTCAATGTCGGCCGAACTAAGATCGGTTGTTGCCGGTGCAATCCACAGCCCGTCAGTTGCCGTTTTTTGCACAACATCTAGTATAGATGCATCATCAAGTAACAAGTCATAGGTGGTCATGTCCCGTTTATCACGGCCAATTCCCAACCCGGTTGATGCATTTCCCTGCGGGTCAATGTCCACCAGCAGAACATGAAGGCCCTGCTCTGCCAATGCTGCACCAAGGTTGATGGTTGTTGTCGTTTTCCCGACCCCACCCTTTTGGTTTACAACTGCAATAATTTTTGGGCCGGATGGCCGCGAAGGGTCAGACACGCCTGATGTCTCCAATGTTTAAAATGACGGCCGCGCCGTCGGTTATGCTGGTGCATTCTTGGCTTTGAAACGTCCAAAATTCAAGCACATCATCCAGTTCACGGCGAAAAGTTGCGCCTTTCATCAGCAGGGCCTGCCCGCCAGGTGAAAGATGGCGTTCTGCATAGCCCAGCAATGTGGTCAGGGGTGCCAATGCGCGGGCCGATAAAATATCTGCACCCAGTGGGGCGACCTTTTCAACCCTTTCTGCCAGAACAGTAACCGGCAGCGACAATTCCCGAGCAACTGTTTGAAGAAAAACAGTTTTTCTTACATCGCTTTCGATAAATGTGAACCTGTAATCCGGTGCCTTTTCTGCAGAGATAACCGCAACAACCAACCCCGGAAAGCCACCACCAGCTCCGATATCAACCCAATGGCCTGATTTTTGTTTTGCTAAATCAAATAGTTGGGCTGAATCCAGAAAATGGCGCCCCCACAGGTCCGGCAATGTGGATCGGCCCACAAGATTGATCGTTGGGTTCCACTTTCTTAAAAGTTCTGCGTAAACATCAAGCTTTTCTAATGTTTCACGTGAAACATCTGTGTTTTCGGCAAAAACAGCCCTGCCCGCTTCTTTATTTGTCATGCGCGCCGCTCTTTTTCCTGATTCTTCAGCATCCCCAGTATCAGCGTTAGTGCGGCCGGTGTCATCCCCTCAAGTCGGCCAGCCTGTGCGATAGTGGCCGGACGAGCATGGGACAGCTTTTTCGTCAGCTCATTGGACAGCCCATTTAACGCATCATAGTTGAAATCTATAGGGATTTTATGGGCTTCGTCCCGTTTTAACGCGTCAACATCCCGTTCCTGACGTGAAATATAGTTTGCATAAAGGGCGTCACGGGCAAGTTGATCACGGGATTTAATATCAACTTCGCCTAATGTTGGATCAAGCAAAATCAGATCATCAAAACCCACATTTGGAAAAGAAAGCAGCTGAAAGCCCGTGCGCCGAACGCCGTCTTCACTAACGGCGATACCCGCGGCCCCCGCCTGTTTGGGCGTATAGGTTTGGCTGGTTAGTTTGGTTTTGGCGCTGCGCAATGCAGCCATTTTTATTTCAAAGGCTGCTTTGCGCTGATCAGAAACACACCCAAGACCGATGGCCTTGGGCGTCATACGCTGGTCTGCATTATCAGCCCGCAGTGAAAGGCGAAATTCGGCGCGCGACGTGAACATTCTATAGGGCTCACTGACGCCGCGGGTGATCAGATCGTCAATCATCACCCCGATATAGGATTCCGCGCGCGGGAAAATAACAGGCTCTTTACCCAAAACACAGCGCGCCGCATTCAGCCCAGCCACCAACCCCTGGGCGGCGGCCTCTTCATACCCGGTGGTTCCGTTTATCTGGCCAGCAAGGAAAAGCCGTGGGTGATCCTTTAGTTCAAGCGTTGGCTGTAAGGCCCGTGGATCGATGTAATCATATTCAATCGCATAGCCGGGTTGTAAAATTAATGTCTTTTCAAGCCCTTGAATTGATTGAACATATTCTGTTTGTACAGTCAGAGGTAGGGATGTTGAAATCCCGTTTGGGTAAACCGTGTGGTCATCCAATCCTTCAGGTTCCAAAAAAATCTGATGGGACGTTTTGTCGGAAAATCGAACAATTTTATCTTCTATAGATGGGCAATACCGCGGTCCAACACCGTCAATCTGACCACCGTACATTGCGGATTTTTCCAAATTATCCCGAATAATGTCGTGGGTTTGTTCGTTGGTTTGGGTGATTCCACAGCTGATCTGGCGAACAAATGGGCCACCAGACATAAAGGAAAACATCGCCGGATCTTCATCGCCCGGCTGGGAGCTCAGGATGTCCCAGTTTATCGTGCGCCCATCAAGGCGTGGCGGTGTGCCCGTTTTCAGGCGCCCCAACTGCAAGCCAAACCCATCAACCCGCTGCGCCAATTTAATCGACGCCCTATCGCCCATTCGCCCGCCAGAGCGCGATTCTTGGCCGACATGGATCATACCGCGTAAAAAGGTGCCCACGGTCAGCACCACCGCCCCGGATTTTATTTCAGACCCATCGGCCAATGAAACGCCCGCAATATCCCCCTGCTCAATCAGGAAATCGGCCACTTCGCCTTCTATCACCTGAAGGTTGGGCTGATTCGCAATCTGTGCGTGGATGGCTTTTTGGTACAGTTTTCGATCCGCCTGGGCGCGGGGCCCTTGAACGGCTGGCCCTTTACGCCGGTTTAGTAGGCGAAATTGTATCCCTGCCTGATCCGCTGCGCGCCCCATGATGCCGTCCATTGCATCAATTTCACGCACCAGATGACCCTTACCCAAGCCACCAATTGCCGGGTTACAGGACATAACGCCAAGATCGTCTTTTCGTAATGTTACCAGTGCAGTACGTGCACCAAGACGTGCCGATGCATGGGCCGCATCCGCCCCTGCGTGACCGCCACCAACCACCACAACATCAAAATCTAAATGTTTCACGTGAAACATTCCTACTTTCCAACGCAAAAGCTTGCGAAAATTTCATCCAATAAGTGTTCAACATCTACAAGGCCAACCAGTGAATCAAGGGCCCTTGTCGCCCTGCGCAGTTCTTCTGCGGCCAATTCAACCCTGTCCGGGCCAAATTTAATCTCTGATTGGGCGCATTCAAGGGCGCCAATTGCCCGTCTGATCGCATTTCGGTGCCTTTCACCCACGGCCGTCGCTGCCCCGGCGGCCCGTTGTTCAAGAATATCTGTGATTTGATTGACCAGATCAGACACGCCCTGACCGGTTTTTCCAGACACACCGGGCGTTCCGGGGGTAAGGGTATCAACCTTTCCCGATACCAAGATATCGTGTTCTTGAACAATAAGACCACTAAATGTTGTGACATTCGCGCCCAAAAATACCCGCAGATCCGCAGCGGTGGCGCGTTCAACAGCGCGTTTTACACCGATCAGTTCAACGGTATCTTCTGTATCGCGCAGGCCTGCGGTGTCCAGAAAGGTCACCGCCAGTCCCCGCAGGTCCATGCGCACCTCAATCACGTCACGGGTGGTGCCGGCGATTTCGGATGTGATTGCCGCCTCACGGCCAGCCAGCACGTTTAAAAGGGTTGATTTTCCGACATTTGGCGGGCCGACAATTGCGACCTCAAACCCGTCACGTATTCTTTCGGCAACAAAAGATCCCTGCTCTTCCAGCAGCAATTCAGCGGCAACATCAGCCACCAGTGCATCAACCTCTGGGCTGACATCAACAGGGACTTCTTCATCAACAAAATCAATGGTTGCTTCCAGCAATGCCGCCGCCCGGATCAGTTTCGCACGCCACTGGGTCGCCCTTTTACCTAGCGCACCTGACAGGGTTTTCATTGCCTGACGACGTTGTGATTCTGTTTCGGATTCAATCAGATCGGCCAGACCTTCCACCTGCGACAGGTCCAGACGGCCGTTTTCAAGCGCCTGACGAGTGAATTCACCGGGGTTGGCCATCCGCAGGCCATCCATGTCCCCCAAGGCCACCAGAACCGCCCTGACGGTCGCCACACTGCCGTGAAGGTGAAATTCAATCACCTCTTCCCCGGTAAAGCTGTGGCCAGATTCAAAATACAGGACAAGCGCATGGTCCAGAGTCAGCCCGTCAGGGCCGGTCAGGGTTCGGGTTGCAGCAATCCGGGGACCGGGCAGAGAACCGGCCAGATCAATACCAGCCGCACCCGCCAACGGGCCGGAAACACGGATTATGGCAACCCCCGCCTTTCCGCGGGCAGTGGCAAGTGCAAAAATAGTATCCATAATGTGTAACTAGTTGTTATAAAACAATAAGTCAGGCGTTCATTGAATCAAAGAAGTCTGAATTCGACTTGGTCTGCTTTAGCTTGGAAATCAGGAATTCAATCGCGTCTGTTGTACCCATTGGGTTCAGGATACGACGCAGAACATAGGTTTTTTGCAGGTTGGCCTTATCAACCAACAGCTCTTCCTTACGGGTGCCGGATTTCAGGATATCCATCGCCGGGAACACGCGCTTATCCGCAACTTTGCGATCCAGCACGATTTCACTGTTACCGGTGCCTTTGAATTCTTCAAAGATAACTTCGTCCATCCGGCTGCCGGTATCGATCAGGGCCGTTGCGACAATGGTCAGGGAACCCCCTTCTTCGATATTTCGGGCAGCCCCAAAGAAACGTTTCGGGCGTTGCAGGGCGTTTGCGTCAACACCACCAGTCAGAACCTTACCGGATGATGGAACCGTGGTGTTAAAGGCACGACCCAGTCGGGTGATGGAATCAAGCAAAATCACAACATCGCGTTTATGTTCAACCAGACGCTTGGCCTTTTCGATAACCATTTCAGACACAGCCACGTGGCGTGTTGCCGGTTCATCAAAGGTGGAAGAGACAACTTCACCCTTAACCGAGCGCTTCATGTCTGTAACTTCTTCCGGGCGTTCATCAATCAGCAGCACGATCAAGTAACATTCAGGGTGATTGCGTTCGATCGAATGGGCAATATTTTGCAGAAGAACCGTTTTACCGGTGCGTGGTGGTGCCACAATCAGTGAACGCTGGCCCTTACCGATCGGGGCAACCAGATCAATGATCCGGGCAGAGCGGTCTTTGACATTTGGATCATCAATTTCCATCGTCATACGTTCATCAGGATAAAGCGGTGTCAGATCGTCAAAATTGACCTTATGGAGCGCTTTTTCAGGATCTTCAAAGTTGATCAGTGTAACCTTGGTTATCGCAAAATAGTTTTCATTTTCGCCCGGCGCCTGAATGACGGCCTGAACTGTATCGCCAGTGCGCAGCGCGTGTTCACGGATTTTTTCCGGCGAAACATAAATGTCATCTGGGCCGGACAAATAGTTGGCTTCGGGTGAGCGAAGAAAACCAAAACCGTCCTGGCGAACCTCAAGCACACCATCACCGGAAATTTCCCAACCATCGTCTGCCCGTTCCTTAAGGATCTGGAACATCATTTCGCCCTTACGCATGGTTGATGCGTTTTCAATCTCAAGTTCTTCGGCCACTGCCAACAGATCCTTGGGGCTTTTTGCCTTAAGGTCAGACAGATTCAAGCATTCTTGGGTCATGGGAATAATCCAGGTCCGGCCCTAAAGGCGCGGCTATATTTTATGGTGGGAAGAAACACGATCGGACGACCGATGGCCAGCTAACTACGGATACCTGTTGGCCGAGTCAACAATTCATGAAAATGGGCGCGCAATTACCGATAAAACGATAATAACCATCAAAACGGTCGGAACTTCATTCATCAGGCGATACTGACGGCCTGTCAGGGTGTTTTCCCCCCTTTTGAAATCATTGCGCCGCCAGCCCAGCCAATGGTGAAACCATGTCATCACCAAAACAGCCGTTGCTTTGATCCAGGGCCATAAAAAACCCCAGTCAACCACACCGGGGGTAAAAACCAGCATCAGCCCGAAAATCCAAACCGCAACCATCGCCGGGTTCATGATTGCCCGAAACAGTTTCAATTCCATGGTTTGAAAGGTTTGATCTGTTTCACTGCCCTGCTTAACCTTTTCTACGTGGTAAACAAAAAGCCGGGGCAAATAGAAAAGCCCGGCCATCCAGGAAATAACAGAAATCACATGCAGGGATTTTACCCAAGGATAGGCCGATATTAAAAAGTCGCTAATCACAGGGTGTTCCTATTCGCTAAGTTTTCGGATCCCTATCTAATAATAAATAAAAGAAAGAGAAAGATGATGTTGTTGTTAGTCCTGTGGACAATGGGGATTATTAGAAACTGCACAGAACCGCCCACAGGAATAACCTTTAAACCCGGTGAAAAGGATAACTAAATATTTTGCATATAGAACAATCTGTTACAGATATTTCCCCAATGAAAACCCGTGTATAATTCGGGAACTAAATGGAAAAATATTTTCATCCCCAGCCCAAAAAACATTAAATCCACAAAGGATAGTTTTTGCACAAACTTGACAAAACCAACCCGATTTCAGATCACAGCGGCAGAATGTCAAATTCCACCGTTTTCATACACAGCTGCACAAACAAAAGACCCACAGAAATATACAGATGATTGTTCCCATTGTATTGGCCTCTGGCTCAGAAATACGCCGGACCCTTTTGGCAAATGCGGGTTTGGAATTTGTGGTTTCTGTTCCAAATGTGGATGAGGCATCAATTCGCCACACAATGCTGGCACAGGGTAAAACGCCAGTGCAAGTCGCGCTGGCACTGGCGGCGGCCAAGGCGCGGCAGGTTAGCCTGAAGAACCCCGATGCCCTGGTAATTGGTAGTGATCAGTTGCTGGAATGTGGCGGGGAACTATTTTCAAAGCCCACAGATCAAGTAGATGCGTTGCAACAGTTGCAAAAACTGGTGAACCGATCCCATCATTTGATTTCTGCAGTTGCAGTGTGTCAAAATGGCCAGATAACCTGGGACACAACCGCCACCGTAAAAATGCATATGTGCAACCCGTCACCCCGGTATTTAACAGATTATGTTGACCGAAACTGGCAAAGCATTCGCCATTCGGTCGGCTGTTACAAATTGGAAGAAGAAGGCGTACGGTTGTTTACACAGGTTGAAGGCGATTATTTCGCCGTTTTGGGCTTGCCGCTGATTGAGCTGCTTGGCCACCTGACGACAAAAGGAGTGTTGGCCGGATGAGTATGGACAAAATACCACTTGCCGGGGTGATCGGATCACCGATTGCCCACAGCCGTTCACCGGCGCTGCATTCCCATTGGCTGAAACGGTATGGAATTGCCGGGCAATATATCCCGATGGACGTTTCCTATAACGATCTGGAAACCGTTTTGCAGGCGATGCCAAAAATGGGGTTTGTCGGGGCGAATGTCACCATCCCCCATAAAGAGGCCGTGTTGGAATTGGCAGATGTGGTCACAGATCGCGCCGCCTTGATTGGGGCGGCCAACACCCTGATATTTCGTGAAGACGGCAAATTGCACGCCGACAATACGGATGGTTATGGGTTTATTGAAAACCTGCGGCGCGGTGCCCCGAACTGGAAACCAAAGGCCGGGCCGGCGGCTGTTTTTGGGGCGGGTGGTGCATCACGGGCCGTGTTGGCGGCGTTGCTGGATGTGGGCGTGCCTGAAATTCGCCTCTCGAACCGAACAAAACAACGGGCAGAGGCGCTGCGCACCGAATTTGGCAAGAAAATCGTTGTTTGCGACTGGGTTAAGGCAGGCAACATGATGGATCAGGCAAATCTGGTGGTGAATGCCACATCCCTTGGGATGTTGGGAAAACCGGAACTGCGGGTGCCGATGGACGCCCTGTCCAGCGATGCCACGGTTACAGATATTGTTTATACGCCCCTTGAAACCGGCCTTTTGCGGCACGCGCGCGAAATTGGGTGCGCCACGGTTGATGGCTTGGGTATGTTGATTTATCAGGCCGCGCCGGGGTTTGAGCGTTGGTTCGGGGTGCGCCCGGATGTGGACGAAGAAACCCGCAGGGTTATTTTGGGCCAATGACCGGACCAAAGCCATTTGTGATTGGATTGACCGGTTCCATCGGAATGGGCAAAAGCACAACGGCCAAGATGTTTTTGGAACAGGGCATTCCGGTTTGGGATGCCGACGGCGCAGTTGAACGGCTGTATTGTGATGGTGGGGCGGCGGTTGGCCCGATTGGCGTGATTAATCCGAAGGCTGTGCAAAATGGCACCGTTCAACGGGATATTTTGCGCAAATGGATTACTACAGATAAAACCGCCCTGAAAAAAATCGAACAGGTTGTTCACCCCCTTGTGGCGCAGGACCGGGCGGACTTTCTGCGCAATTCAACAGACCCGATTGTGGTTCTGGATGTGCCGCTGTTGTTTGAAATTGGTGCCGATACAGACGTGGATCTGATCCTTGTGGTTTCGGCACCCTTTGAGGTTCAAAAATCCCGGGTTCTGGACCGCCCCGGCATGACACAGGAACAATTTAATCTGATCGTGTCAAAACAAACCCCCGACAGTGAAAAACAAGCCCGCGCCGATGTGGTTATTGAAACCCAAACCCTTGAGGGCACACAAGCAGCCGTGCAAAGGTTGATCAGCAATATAAGAAAGCGGCTGAACGATGCGTGAAATTGTACTGGATACCGAAACCACCGGGTTTGCCCCGGAAGAAGGCGACAGGATCGTCGAAATTGGCGCGGTTGAACTGTATAATCACCTGCCGACCGGCAAGACCTATCGTCAGTATATCAACCCTGAACGCAGCATGCCCAAAGGCGCGTTCGAAGTTCACGGGCTGGGCGACGATTTTCTGCGCGATAAACCTGTATTTGCCTCCGTTGGTCAGGCGTTTTTGGATTTTATTCAGGATTCCACGCTGGTCATTCATAATGCGGCGTTTGATATGAAGTTCCTGAACGCGGAACTTAAATGGGCAAAAATGCCGGAAATTCCGTGGGAACAGGCCTTTGATACCCTTCAGGTTGCGCGTAAGAAATACCCCGGATCGCCCGCATCACTGGATGCGCTGTGCCGGCGTTTCAACATAGATAATTCATCGCGCACCCTGCACGGCGCACTTTTGGACAGTGAAATTCTGGCAGAGGTGTATCTGGAACTAATCGGCGGGCGTCAGCCAGACTTTGGGTTGGCGGGTTCATCCGGGGCGTCTGAAAATACTGAAAATTCCCAGAACTGGCGGCCTTCTGCACGCCCCAACCCCCTAAAACCCCGTATCACCAAAGAAGAAGCTGCCGCCCACACCGAATTTGTTGATGGTATGGGCGACGGCGCTGTTTGGAAAAATTAGGCTGACGGTGTTTTAGCGTCGGCTGCTTTTGCGGCCTCGGCCTGACGCGCCAGATTTTGGCGGTAAAGCGCGACCCAATCAATTGTATCCAGGTTAAGCGGTGGAAAACCACCGTCACGGATAACATCATGAACGATGCGTCGTGCAAACGGGAAAATCATCCGCGGGCATTCAATCATCAAAAACGGGTGCAACTGTTCGTCAGGCACGTTTTCGATGTGAAAAATTCCGCCATAGTCCAGTTCCATCACGAACAGGGTGTCTTCGGTTCCCTTATTCTTGGCGGTAACCTGAAATTTGGTCACAACTTCATACTGGTTGTCGACGCCCCGCTTTTTGCCATCCAGACTGATCTGGACGTTAACGTCGGGCGTTACATCACCGGCGATACCCTTTTGGGCAACGATATTTTCAAACGACATGTCCCGGATAAACTGTCCGATAACCTTTAGCTGGACCTGTGGTGCGGTCTCTGGTTTTGCAGCGCCATTTGTTTCGGCTTCATCGGCCATTTAATCTCTCCTGTAAAAAGTTCGCGCAGTTCCTATCAGGTTGGTTGGCAGGGCTCAATGCCTTGTCCAGCCTGAATTTCCGGGGTTCGTTGGGTCTGAAGGCGGGTCAACTTCTTCAAATTCACCATCTATTACTGAATCATTCGGTCTGGGTTGTGCTGTTTGGCCGGTATTGACCGAAAAGCTCTGCATTTTGACGCGCGAGCGCAGATAAGAAAACACACCACTGCGAAAGGCAGGCACCAGCAGGGCAAAACCGACGGCATCGGTGAAAAAGCCGGGCGTCAGCAATAACGCACCCGAAATAAGAATCATCGCCCCGTGGGCCAATGGTTCGGTCGGGTCGCGCATTTCTGTCAGGGATCCGCGCAATTGATTGATCGCATGTGCGCCTTGCGCACGGATCATCCATGTCCCGATAATGGCGGTTAAAATAACGATCAATAGGGTTGGCCACAGACCGATTGCGTCACCGACCTGAATAAACAGGCCAATCTCAATCACCGGAATTGCCAAAAACAGCACAAATAACCACATAACAACCTCTTGTTATCATTAAGCGCCCCAGTGGACTTGACTGCGGGCCTGCCTTACATAAGTGCCAACTATGCCCGTTACCACCCAAACACCAATTATGAGGTAAAGATGAATTCTGCCGTTATCCAACTTCTGGTTCTGGCCGGAATTGCAATTTTCCTGATCCTGCGCCTGAAAAGCGTTCTGGGAACCCGTGAAGGATTTGAAAAGCCGCCAGCAACAGCGCAGGCCCAGAAACCCGCCCGAAATAAGTTCGAAGTGATCGAAGGTGGCGCAGACCGCGACATCACCGATCATGCCGAAGAAGGCAGCAAAGATGCAAAAGCACTGATTGCCATGAAAGCAGCCGAACCGGATTTCAACGTTGGTGATTTTCTGGAAGGTGCGCGTGGTGCGTATGAAATGATCCTTATGGCGTTTGAAAATGCTGAACTGGATCAGATTAAACCGTTTCTGTCAGATGAGGTTTTTGAAACCTTTTCCGACGTGGTCGCCGCACGCGAAAAACAAGGCCTTAAGGTTGAGGCCACCTTTATCGGTGTGCGCGAACTGTCATTGGCCGGTGCCGAATTTGACGACCAAACCCGCGAAGGGGATGTTTCCGTCAGGTTTGTTGGTGAAATGACTTCGGTGGTTCGTGACCAAAGTGGCGATATTGTCGAAGGCAACCCAAGCGAAATCAAACGCCAAAAGGATGTTTGGACATTTTCACGCAAACTTGGTGCCGATGATCCCAACTGGCAATTGGTTGCCACGGGGGGATGAAACGGGGCGTACTGGCGGCGTTTGTTGCGGCATTTATTGCCGCAACACCGGCAACGGTATTGGCCGAGGTATCCTATACGATCCTGTCGTTTGACGATCTGACTGGTTGGAAAGACGACGACCATCAGGCGGCGATTGACGTTTTCAAAGGCACCTGTGGTGATCTGCGCAAAGGCGAATGGCCGGCGGTTTGTGCCATGGCCAAAAGCCAGCCGAACCCACAGGTTTTCTTTGAACTCTTTTTTCGCCCGGTCTTGATAGAAGACGGCAAAGCAGGGCTGTTTACCGGATATTTTGAGCCCGAGCTATCCGGGTCAAGAACGCAATCATTTCGCTATCGCTATCCCTTATATAAAAAACCGCCCGAG
>DAOURA010000083.1 GCA_030625325.1 Marinosulfonomonas sp. | reverse complement strand
CGGGGCGCGCGCCACGGTTGGCATGAAATGGACCCGGTATGACCCAAAGGGCTGGTCCCTTGGGCTGGGCCTTGGGCGGGTGTATCGAGATGCTGATCAGGGGCAGTTCAACACCGCATCCGGGCTGGACGGGGTGCATTCTGACTGGTTGTTAAGCGGGCAGGTAAAACTGGACAGTAAGCTATCACTTAGCGCGCGCGCATTGATCGGCGATGATCTGAGTGTCACCAAAGCCGAAACCAGGGCCAGCTGGAAAGACGAAAATATGCGCCTTGATGCCACCTATAGCTGGGTTGTTCCCGAACTGTCCGAAAATCGGCCAGACCTTATTTCACACGCCACACTGGACGGTAAATTCACCCTTATGCGGCACTGGCTGGCGGATACCTCAATCCTGTACGATGCGACCGCTAATAAGATAACAAAGGCCTCATATGGGCTGGAATACATAAATGAATGCATTAGCGTTGATCTTTCCCTCTCGCGTCGCTTTAATTCGTCAACTAGTGTGACCCCAACAACAGATATTGGTATGTCGGTGACATTACTGGGATTTGGATCAGGTAAACGTGGCCCAAAACGGGCGTGCAACGGATTATGAAAAAACGGACCCTAAATATGTTTTCAGCTATGCACCTTATAACCCGTATGGCCACGGCCGCCCTGACAATTGGTCTGCTTTTGGCGCCAACCGTCACAGGTGCAAAGGGGCTTTTTTCGCCTGTGGCCCATGTCAATGACAGCGCCATCACCAACTATGAATTACAGCAACGCATCCTTCTTTTGGAAGCCCTGCGCACAGCCGGGGACCTTAGAAAAGAAGCCATGAAGCGGCTGATCAATGAACGTCTGCAATTACAGGCCGCCACCCTTGCCGGTATTCACCCCACCCGGCAAGAAGTTGCAGACGGTGTTGACGAATTTGCCGAACGGGTGGAACTGAGCGGTAAAGAGTTTCTGAACAAAATAGCCCAGGACGGCGTGGACGCCGATAGTTTCCGTGACTTTGTGCGTGTCGGAATTGCCTGGCGTCAGTTTGTGCGCGACAATTTCGCCCCCAAGACCAATATCACTGACGCTGATATCGACCGCGCAATCCAGATGGCCGGCACAACCGGAAGCGCGCGGGTTCTGATTTCTGAAATATTCCTGCCAACCAACACCCCCAAAAACGAAGCCATCACACTTGAGCTTGCCCCGCAAATTGCAAAGCTTCGTACAGTTGCAGAATTTGCCGATGCCGCCACCCGGTTTTCCGCCGGACCTTCGCGTGAACGTGGTGGACGGGTTGAAAAATGGGTGCCCCTTTCTGATCTTCCGGCCAACATTCGCCCGATGCTGCTGACAATGAAGCCCGGTCAGGTCACTGAGCCGGTTGAAATTCCAAATGCACTGGCCCTGTTCCAACTGCGCGCATTACAAGAAACACAGGCCCCACGGGCCAAAAACCTGACCCTTGATTACGCCGCCTATTATATCGATGGCGGGCGCAGCCCTGCCGGGTTGCAGCGGGCGGCAGAGGTGCGCGAACAGGTGGACACCTGTGATGGTCTGTACAAAGTGGCCAAAAACCAACCACCAGAGGTGTTGGAGCGTGACGCGTTGCCCCTGAAAGACATCCCCCACGATGTTGCACTGGAACTGGCAAAACTGGATGAGGGCGAAGTTTCCACCGCGCTGACCCGTGCAAACGGTGAAACACTGGTGTTTTTGATGTTATGCGCGCGCATCCGTGACGGCGGCGCTGAACCTTCGCGCGACGAAGTTCGCCTGTCCCTGACAAACAAACGCTTGTCTGATCTGGCCGATACATATCTGGATGAACTGCGCGCCAATTCAAATATCCGGTTCCCATGAGCACCCCAAAACCGGTTGCCCTGACCTGTGGCGAACCGGCGGGCGTGGGCCCTGAACTGACCGTGAAAGCATGGCGCGCCCTTGGTCAGGATGTACCGTTTTTTATGATTGGTGAGCGGGGGCATTTGCCCGCTGATGCCCCGGTGTCACTGATTGATGATCCATCACAGGCCTATGCCGCCGCCGCCCACGGCGTGCCGCTGTTGCACCATGACTTCAGCGCCCCCGTGCGCCCCGGCCAGCCACGGGCCGAAAATGCACAAGACGTGATCAACGTCATCAAACGCGCCCATGATCTGGTAATGAAAGGCGCGGCAAGTGCGATCTGCACCAACCCGATCAACAAAAAGGTCCTGCAGGACGGGGCGGGGTTCAGCCATCCGGGCCATACCGAATATCTGGCGGCACTGGCCGGGGTGGACCATGTGGTGATGATGCTGGCCTGTGATACATTGCGGGTGGTTCCGACAACAATCCACATTTCCCTGTCTGATGTCCCCGGCGCACTGACTCCCGACCTGCTGGAAAGCACCATTCGCATCACCCACCGGGCAATGCAGACGTCTTTTGGGGTGCCAAACCCGACAATCGCCATTGCCGGGCTAAACCCCCATGCGGGCGAAGGCGGCGCCATGGGCACGGATGAAATTGACATGATCACCCCCCTGTTGGAACGTTTGCGTGGTGAAGGCATGACCCTGCTGGGGCCAATGTCGGCAGATACCATGTTTCATGCGCGCGCCCGCGCGGGTTATGATGCGGCGATTGCCATGTATCATGATCAGGCACTGATCCCGATCAAAACGCTGGCCTTTGACGAAGGGGTGAACGTTACCCTTGGTCTGCCGTTCGTGCGCACATCCCCCGACCACGGCACCGCCTTTGACATTGCGGGGCAAGGCATTGCCAACCCCGGATCCCTGATTGCGGCGCTGAAAATGGCGCAAAGGTTGGCAGGATGAGCACAATAGACACCCTGCCCCCCCTGCGTGATGTGATCGCGGCACACGGGCTGACAGCACGAAAATCAATGGGGCAGAATTTTTTGCTGGACCTAAACCTGACCGCTAAAATAGCCCGTCAGGCGGGGGATCTGCGCGGCCATGACGTGCTTGAAATTGGCCCCGGCCCCGGCGGGCTTACCCGTGGTTTGTTGGCCGAAGGGGCGCGCCGTGTTCTGGCCATTGAAAAGGACGCGCGCTGTCTGGCGGCCCTTGGCGACATATCCGCCGCCTACCCTGACCGCCTAACGGTGCTGAACGCCGACGCGCTGGACCTGGACACATCCGCCCATCTGACCCCGCCGATCCGGGTGGTGTCTAATCTGCCCTATAATGTGGGCACTGAATTGCTGGTGCGTTGGCTGACACCGCCCCAGTGGCCACCGTTCTGGGACAGCCTGACCCTGATGTTCCAAAAGGAAGTGGCGCAGCGCATTGTCGCGCAACCGGGGGGCAAGGCCTATGGCCGGCTGGCGATCCTGTCACAGTGGCGCGCCGATGCGCGCATCGTGATGGAACTGCCGCCCGAGGCCTTTACCCCGCCGCCAAAGGTGCGGTCTGCGGTTGTTCACCTGCAGGCACTGGATGAACCTCGGTTTCCGGCAGATGCAAAAACCCTGTCACGCATTGTTGCGGCGGCCTTTAACCAGCGGCGCAAAATGTTGCGCGCCGCCCTGAAAGGCGTGGCCCCGGATATAGAAGACCGGATTCTGGCCGCCGGTCTGAAACCTACAGATCGCGCCGAGCAGGTATCAATTGAAGGGTTCTGTGCCCTTGCCCGGCAGGTAGCGGGCTGAACGGGCGGGTCGTTTAGCTGATTTTCTGGCCTCCGGCGGGAGTATTTTGCAAAGAAAAAACTAGGGGTAGCGTCTGGCCGGTCGGCTGATTTTTCCGCCGCCAATGGCCACCCCAACCCCGGTGGTGGCCGGGCAGGATGTGGGCAAGCCACGCACGACCCGCACCGCCAGATAAGCAAACGCCTGTGCTTCCAGCATATCGCCATTCAGCCCGACGGCTTCGACCGAGTCCACCGGACAATTTAGCCCCGCCCGTAGCATCGCCATCATCACCGGGTTATGGCGACCACCCCCAGCAACCAGCACCCGTGAGGGCGCCGCGGGAAAATGTTCGCCTGCCTTTACCACACAGGCCACCGCAACAGCCGTTAAGGTCGCGGCCCCGTCTGCGTCATTCAGGTGTTCAACTGCGGCTTTAAGGGATGCATATTCCCCCTGATCAAAAGATTTGGGTGGTATCCTGTGGAAATATGGCGTTTGCAAAAAATCGTTCACAATATCCTGCACGACATTGCCCCGGGCGGCCAGTTCACCGTTTTTATCCATTGGCTGGCCGCGGCGCGCCATAAGGAAGTCATCCAAAACACAGTTTGCAGGGCCGGTATCAAAGGCCAGCAAGGCACCGTCATGTTCGGGGGCATGAACCGTTGGGTCAAGCCATGTGACACGACCAACCCCACCAAGGTTCAGGAAAACCAGCGGCTTGCTTGCGTTGATCCAGCGCGCACAGGCAAAGTGGAAAAACGGGGCCAATGGCCGCCCCTGACCGCCGGCCTCAATATCGGAACTTTGAAAGTCCCAAACCACCGGAACCCCAAGAACCTCGGCCAGAATTGTGCCGTTGCCCGCCCCAAATGTGGCCTGCCCCTTTGGGCTTTGGGGCAATGTCTGACCATGAAAGCCCACCAATTCAGCACCTTCAAAGCCACTTAGCAGTTCCGCGTGGCAGTTTTCAACCAGCTCAGACACCTGCGCAGCGCCCTGCCCCAACCATTGACCAAGCACCGCGCGCCCCTGATCTGAATAGGCACGATACCCGGTCTTCCCAAATTCAAATATATCAACCCCATCCGTGCGCACCATTGCGCCAGCCACCCCATCACCGGATGTTCCCGACACCGCCCCAAGCGCCCAGACCGGCCCTTTGCCTAACATGGCTTTCCCTTCGCACATCGCCCCGATATAGAGATCGAACTGACCTTAGAATGGACAATTGAACAATGACCTACCACCCCAAATCAGACTTTATGGCCGTAATGATGGAACGCGGGTTTCTGGCAGATTGCACTGATTATCAGGGCCTTGATGAGGCGCTGATAAAGGGCGTGGTGCCGGCTTATATCGGCTTTGATGCAACGGCGAAATCGCTGCATGTGGGGTCACTCATTCAAATCATGATGCTGCGCTGGCTGCAAAAAACCGGGCACAAACCGATCGTTCTGATGGGTGGGGGCACCACCAAGGTGGGCGATCCGTCCTTTCGCGCCGACGAACGCCCGCTAATATCAGAAGAACAGATCGACGAAAATATTGCAGGCATCCGTCAGGTTTTTTCAAAATATGTGACCTTTGGCGATGGCACTGGCGACGCGGTCATGGTCAACAACGCCCAGTGGCTGGACAACCTGAACTATCTTGGATTTCTGCGCGACATCGGTCGGCACTTTTCAATCAACCGAATGCTGTCCTTTGAAAGCGTAAAGTCCCGCCTTGATCGCGAACAATCCCTGTCATTCCTTGAATTCAACTATATGATCCTGCAAGCCTATGATTTTCTTGAACTTAACCGACGCCACGGCTGTTTGTTGCAAATGGGTGGCTCTGACCAGTGGGGCAATATTGTTAACGGGATCGACCTGACCCGCCGCGTTCTGGACAACCAGATTTTTGGCCTGACATCGCCATTGCTAACCACATCTGATGGCAAGAAAATGGGCAAAAGCCTGGACGGTGCCGTTTGGCTGAACGCCGATATGCGCAGTGCTTATGAATTCTGGCAATTCTGGCGCAACACCACCGACGCCGATGTTGGCCGTTTCCTGAAACTCTATACAGAACTGCCGGTTGACGAATGTGACCGCCTTGGCGCGCTGGACGGTGCCGACATAAATGACGCCAAAATCCGCCTGGCAAACGAAGTAACAACCCTGTGCCACGGGGCAGACGCCGCCGCCGCGGCCCAGGCAACAGCGCGCGAAGTTTTTGAAAAGGGCGGTGTCGGTGACGGGTTGCCAACCCTGACCCTGACCCAATCTGACATCACAGACGGCATTTCAATCGTGCAACTGTTCGTGCGATCCGGCCTTTCAAAATCCGGCAAAGAAGCCAAGCGCCTGATCGCAGAAAACGGCGCGCGCCTGAATGATGAACTGCTGAATGATACCGGCCTGATCATTGATGCGGCCGCCCTTGCCAGTCCAATCAAACTAAGCGCCGGCAAAAAACGCCACGCACTGGTCACGCTTGAATAACAGTCCCCAAACACAAAAAAGGGCAGGATAACCCCCTGCCCTTCATCTTTCTCTAAATATCCGCGCCGCAGGCAGACGCCAACGGCGTCTATTGCCCCAGCATCCATTCACCTTCAGGCCAGAACGCGTGAAAGGCAAAGGCAAACATCACATCATGGGGCACATCCGCGCCACTGGTATCACGCACCCGGATTGATCCAACATCGCGCCCCTCGGAAATATCCCTTGAATCCAGCGCTGACGCCTGCCCGCCGACCCAGGTAATTGTCACGCCGGCCTCGGTTATTTCATTTTCAACGCGCAGACGTTCCAGTGTCCAGGCCCGGCTGCCAACCCGCACGACGCGTGAAAGCGATGGCACACCATGGGGCGGTTCTTCCCCGTTATAAAGGAACGGACTGTATGAACTGTCATACCCGGTATAGGGGTTCTGCCCATAGGGGCGGCGCGCATTGGGTTCGTCCATCACCAAACCCTCGGGGTTGCGGGCCATAAATTCATCCCAGCTTTCCATCCATGCGGGCAATTGCAACAGCGTATCACCCGTATGCACCCCAACAATCCCTTCGCCAATGGCCTGCTGCCACCAGCTTTCGGTTTCGCGATCAAACATCACCATGTCTGAATTACGCAGCTTGCCCGACACACCGAACGTGCGCAGTTCTTTGTTTACACGCCGGTCAAACACCAAACCCGAATTGCACAGGGGGCAGAACGTTACCGCCACCGGCACATCACCGATGCGGTCATTCACGATCTCATGCCATGTCAGATAACGGATAGGATAGGCGCGCGGCGTCTGGCCATCGATTTCAACCGCCATAACCGGTTCACGCCCGCCAAGGCGATCCTCTGCCGAAACGGCAATAAATGACGGGTTTGACAGGGCGGGAATACCGTCCTTGCCCGGCCCGCCCGACATGATCTCGGTCCAGTGATCTACACTGGTGGTTTCAAAATTGGTGATTGGCCATTCGAATTTCCAGACATCCGGGTTGGCCATTGCCCCACCCGCCATCAGACCGAAACCCAGGGCGGTGATCAAAGTTCTTAGTCGCATGATATACGTCCTCCTCCGCCTAAGCTGGCAGAGGAAGACGCGATATCCCACCCCCGATCACGGGGGTTTGACAAATTGCTATCGACGCACCTTGACGCTGCTCATCACGTCAGGTTGGCCGATCACTGCACCATTGGCGCCTGTTCCCAGCTTGATCGCGTCCAGAATATCCAGACCTTCGACCACCCGGCCAACGATCGTGTATTGGCCGTTCAGGTGTGGCGCGGGGGCAAACATGATGAAAAACTGGCTGTTGGCAGAATCCGGGTTGCTTGAACGCGCCATGCCAACAGCACCCCGTTCGAACGACAGTTCCGAAAATTCAGCCTTCAGATCAGGAAGCTGTGATCCCCCCATCCCGGCATACCGCATATCAGCGCCAAGAACGCCAAATTCAACGTCGCCGGTCTGGGCCATAAAGCCTGGAATGACCCGGTGGAACACAACACCATCATAGGCACCCTGTTCGGCCAGTGTCACAATGCGCTCAACATGCCCCGGTGCATAGTCATCGGCCATTTCAATGACAATCGTGCCACTGGCCTGACCGTCCACCAGAATTTCCAGTTGAGTCGCCATTGCCGGGCTAACCGTCAACAGCAGTGCAATCAGGAAATTACGCATCTGCGGCGACCTTAACACTAATCATGCGGTCCGGGTTCATTGGTGGTTCGCCCCGCAAGATTGCATCGACATGTTCCATACCCGACAGAACACGCCCGTAAACGGTGTATTGGCCATTCAAAAAGCTGTTGTCGGAAAAATTGATGAAAAACTGGCTGTTTGCACTGTCCGGGCTGGCCGAACGGGCCGCGCCAATCGTGCCGCGATCATGGGGCAGCTTGGAAAATTCCGCCGGAACGTTCGGCATGTCAGAACCGCCGGTTCCCGCAGAGCGAAGGTTGAAATCCTTTTCGGCGTTGCCGTTGGCGACGTCACCAGTCTGGGCCATAAAGCCATCAATAACCCGGTGGAAAACCACGTTGTCATAGGCACCTGAACGGGCCAGCGTTTTCATCCGGTCACAGTGCTGGGGGGCCACGTCGGCCATCAGTTCAATCACGACAGTGCCGTCTTTCAGTTCCATCAGGATCGTGTTTTCGGGGTCTTTAATATCGGCCATCTGGGCGCTCCTTGTTTTCAAGTTCGGGGCAAACTATTCGCCACGGCCCAAAAGGAAAAGGGCGATATTGGCCATATCCCTTCAATCCCGCGCGATCAGTCCCCAAAAACCCGGTGTTTTATCAAATGACCCAATAATTTATCAACAATCTGGCCAATCCCGACCTTTCTTTGCCAAAGCACCACCCTGTTAGCGCAACCGTAATTGCCACAGGTTTTCTGCTCCCATACTAGAAAAACACCGGGACAAACCCGGCATTAGCGAATTCATGGTGGAGAAAACAATGTCTAATCAAAAACAAACCGATCAGATGCGTTCAGGCAATGGCTTTGTTGCCGCACTGGATCAAAGCGGTGGCTCTACCCCCAAGGCGCTAATGCTTTATGGTGTTGAGGGTGACAGTTATTCCAACGACACCGAAATGTATGACATGATCCACAACATGCGCTCGCGCATTGTGTGTTCCCCCGGCTTTAGTGGCGACCGGATCGTCGGTGCGATCCTGTTTGAAAAGACCATGGACCGTGAAATCAATGGCAAACCAAGCGCCACATATCTTTGGGAAGACTGCGGCGTGGTGCCGTTTCTGAAGATTGACAAAGGCCTGGAAGACGAAGCAGACGGCGTGCGCCTGATGAAGCCTATCGACGGGCTTGATGCCTTACTAAGCCGCGCAACTGCGGCCGAGATTTTTGGTACGAAAATGCGATCTGTGATTGATGCGGCCTCACCATCGGGCATTGCCGCCAACGTGGCC
>DAOURA010000117.1 GCA_030625325.1 Marinosulfonomonas sp. | reverse complement strand
ACGGGCCTTTAGGGCTTCGTTTTCTTCGCGGGCTTTTTGCGCCATGGCGCGCACCGCATCAAATTCTTCGCGGGTCACAAAGTCACGATCCGCCAACCAGCGTTCGATCCAACTGCTCATGGCGGTTTCGGCCTCACCTTTTGCGCCCTGCGCCACGCCCATGGCGTTGGTCATCAACTGGGAAATATCATCAATAATTTTATTTCGGGTTTGCATCTGGCCCTCCGATGGCTGCATTCGCACTATATGGGGTGGCTGGGCCAAAACCTCAAGGTTGACTTCGCCGGTTGGCCCGATCATCCCTGCATTTATGTTTGCAGCCCTTATCCCTTTCCCCGATATCCGCCCGGAAATCTTTGCCATTGATATTGGCGGGTTCACCCTTGCCCTGCGCTGGTACGCACTGGCCTATATCGGCGGGATCATCATCGGCTGGCGGATGATCCTGCGCGCCCTGAAAACACCGCGCCTTTGGCCCGCCAACACCGCGCCGATGACCCCCCAGCATATGGAAGACCTGCTGACCTGGATCATTGTCGGGGTGATTGTTGGTGGCAGACTGGGTTTCGTGCTGTTTTATCAGCCCGCCTATTACCTTAGCAACCCGTCACAAATCCCCATGGTCTGGCAGGGCGGCATGGCCTTTCATGGCGGCTTTCTTGGGGTGGTTGTCGCGGTCTGGGCCTATAGTTGGCGCCACGGGCTGATCACCGCATCGGTTGCGGATGCACTGGCCCTTGCCACCCCTGTGGGGCTGATGCTGGGGCGCATTGCAAATTTCATTAATAACGAACTATGGGGGCGCGCCACTGACGCGCCTTGGGGTGTGGCCTTTCCCGGCGATCACGCGCAAAACTGCCCGGATGTTATGGGCCTGTGCGCGCGCCACCCGTCACAATTATACGAAGCCGCATTAGAAGGCGTGATCCTTGGTTCAATCCTGATCGTCCTTGTCTGGCGGCGCGGCTGGCTGAAAACCCCGTGGCAGACGACGGGGCTGTTTTTTGCCGGCTACGGGGTGTCACGTTTTATCGTGGAATTTTTCCGTCAGGCAGATGCGCAATTCATCAGCTTTGACAATCCAATGGGCTATGTCATTGGCTCGGGCAATCTGGGCCTGTCCATGGGGCAACTGTTGTCCCTGCCGATGGTTCTGATTGGTGTCGGCCTTATCATCTGGGCGCGCAGGCGCGCCGCAACACCCCAATGACCCCCCTGCACGACCTGCTGGTGCGCCGGATCACAACCGGCGGGCCAATAACCATTGCCGACTATATGGGCGAATGCCTGCTGCACCCTGAACACGGCTATTACAGCACCCGTGATCCGTTTGGGACGGGCGGCGATTTTATCACCGCACCGGAAATCAGCCAGATGTTTGGTGAACTTCTGGGCCTTGCCCTGGCACAGTGCTGGCTTGATCAGGGCCAGCCCGAGACCTTTACCCTGGCCGAGCTTGGCCCAGGGCGCGCCACACTGATGGCCGATATCCTGCGGGCCACCCAAAAGGTGCCCGGTTTTCATGACGCCGCCAACGTGGTGCTGGTTGAGGCCTCTGATCACCTGCGCAAGGTGCAACGCCAGACCCTGTCACCCCACCCTGCCACATGGGTCGATAGTGCTGCCGACCTGCCGGACGCACCGCTGTTTTTGGTGGCGAATGAATTTTTTGATGCCCTGCCAATCCGCCAGTTCACCCGCGACGGCCAAGGCTGGCGTGAGCATCTGGTCACAACTGACGGGCAGGCCCTGTCCCTGAAACTGGGTGCGCCCCTGCCGATCGGCGCGCTGGACCACCGCCTTGGTGACACAACACAGGGTGATATCGTTGAACTTTGCCCGATGGCAGGGGGCATTACCGGCGCCCTGACATCACGGATCAAGGCCAAAGGTGGCGCGGCAATTGTTATTGATTATGGCAACTGGCGTTCCCTTGGGGACACCCTGCAGGCGGTAAAGGATCACAAACCACAGGATCCCTTTGCCAATCCGGGGGACGCCGACCTGACGGCCCATGTGGATTTTGGCGAACTGGCACAGGCCGGTCGCGATGTGGCCGTGACACCGATGACCCCACAGGGGGTGTTTCTGGAACGCCTTGGCATCACCGCGCGCGCGCAACAACTGGCCGCGCCATTAACAGGCGACGCCCTGCAAAACCACATTGCGGCCCATCGCCGCTTGACCCACCCCGACGAAATGGGCAGCCTGTTCAAAGCAATCGCCTTTCACCCAAGGGGGCGACCCGCACCCCCGGGATTTGACCAATGACCCTTGAAATCATCACCGCCGACAGCCTTGCCCCCCTGCATCATGGGTTTTTCACCCGCCGTGGTGGTACATCATCAGGCATCTTCAACAGCCTTAACTGCGGCTATGGCTCCTCTGATCAAAATGAAGCCGTCACCACCAACCGTGCCCGCGTGGCACAGGCCATGCAGGTTAAGCCCGAAAACCTGATCACCGTGACACAGGTGCATTCAACGGATGTGCATGTTGTTACCAGTGAACCCGCGCCGGCCCCGCCCCGCGCAGATGCAATGGTTTGTGCCACACCCGGCATGGCCCTTGGGATTTTAACGGCCGACTGCCAGCCGGTTTTGTTTGCGGATCAGCAGGCCGGGGTGATCGGCGCGGCGCATGCGGGCTGGAAGGGCGCGCTGTTTGGCGTGCTTGAAGCAACCCTGGATGAAATGGTGGCCCTTGGCGCAACCCGCCGCCACATTTGTGCCGTTATTGGCCCAACAATAGGCCAGCGCGCCTACGAAGTTGGGGCCGAATTTCGGGATACATTCCTGACCGAAGACCCCGACAATTCCCGGTTTTTTGAAAATGGGCGTGACGGGAAATATCAGTTTGACCTGCCTTCCTATGGACTACATCGATTGCGCAACGCAGGAATCGCCAAAACCCACTGGTGCGGCCACTGCACCTATTCCAGCCCGGAACAGTTTTTTTCCTATCGCCGCAGTGTTCACGAAAAGCAGGCGGACTATGGGCGGCTGATTTCAGTTATCCGACTCTGATTCTAATTTCACAGCACCCCGATTCCCTGGGTCATTGTTTCCCATGGAGGGACAATCATGACCAAGATGTGGCGTATGTCGCCCCAATTATCACACATTGCCCGGCGTGTCATTTTATGAAATCCACGTAACTATTTGTTATTGTTAATTTATTACAAATTTTACGGAATTCCTTGATACCCCCCCGAAACCCGATTGTTTTTTATCTGAATCCAATCCCTTGCCCGAACATCGTCAAAATCAGGTGTCATCAAACACCTAGGCGATAAAGGCCATTAAGTGCCCGCTTAACTGGAAAAGGGTAAAAATAATGAAAACGAACATCCATTGGCAACAGTCCGTATTGGACACTGCAAAATCTATTAACGTTACGCTGCCCTGGGCAGACAACACAAAACGCAGCGACTGGAAAGCACGCTGCCGAACACGCGCAGAAGGGATTTCAAATGTCTGATTGCACTGGTGCGCAGTTAACCTTTCATCTTTCGGATCAGTCCAAAACCAAGTCACTTCAAATTTGGACCAAAATCTCCCCCAATTGTGGCAGCATCGTGTCACATTTAGAAACAAATCACCCCCACAGCCACCAATTGGCTGCGAATTCAATTCAAAATAAAGGAAAGTTTGACTTAATCGTTTGCTGAGTAATTTATAGTAACCATTCGTCCCTCTGCATTTTGGGTGGGGGCCGTTTCGCAGATGTGACAGTGTTTAAGGACTGTTTGCATGAACTATGTTGTGAGTACTAAGAGTAATTTTCGTAAACCCCAGGCCTGGACTGTCAACCGGCCTACTAATTTAAGGGTTCAACCAAAACAATTAGACGTGGTTACACGTCGCTATGAAATTGAATGGCTTTCAGCCGATGGTGTGGCTGAAACAAAAACCTGTGTTGCACCGGCTTTGCCAGTGTTTGAACGGGCCTTTAGTGCCTTTGTTCAGGGTGCCCTTATTCAAACCGATAAGGGTTATGTTGCCATCGAAGACCTGCGCCCCGGCGCAATGATCGCAACCGCTGACGGCGGGCTTCAACCGCTGTTGTGGATTGGTTCAATGACCATGTTCCCAAATCAGCACGAAATGGGACTGTCCGCCTGCCAGATGGCACGTATTACAGAAGGCGGATACGGTCACGACAACAGTTGCCCTGATCTGATGACCGGCCCATCCGCGCGCATTCTGCCCGGCGTTATGGCGGTGGATTCGTCGTCAAAACTGGTCAATCCCAGCACCCTGAATGATGGCCGTTCTGTCATATGCGTTAATGTGGTGTCGCCAATACGGGTATTTCATATCGCCGTGGCAAATCACGGGCTGGTGCGCGCAAACGGGGTTCTGGCCGAAAGCTATCACCCCGGAAAACACCCCCACATGGAAATGGAACCAGAACTATACAACCATTTCGACGGGTTATTCCCACATCTTGACAGTGTTGACGATTTTGGGCCGCTTAACCATCAGCGTAACGACTGATCACGATCAACCATTAACCTGCGCCGGGGTGGCCAATCAGGCTTCCTGGCGCAGGCGTTCTTCCAGCACCTCAAACGGAACGCCCGCGTCGTCCTTGGCGCAACGGATCACCAGCGATGTTTTCACGCTGGCCACATTGTCGGCCGCGGTCAGTTCCTCAGTCAGAAAATTTTGGAATGACGACAGGTCGGGCGCCACGCATTTCAGGATAAAATCCACCTCACCATTCAGCATGTGGCATTCACGAACCAGCGGCCAGGATTTGCAGCGTTCTTCAAACACCGTCAGGTCCGCTTCGGCCTGGCTTTGCAAGCCAACCATCGCAAATACCTGAACTTCAAAACCCAGCGCGCGCGCGTTTACATCCCCGTGGTAGCCGCGGATATAGCCGCTTTCTTCCAGGGTGCGCACCCGGCGCAGGCAAGGCGGTGCAGAAATCCCGACCCGGCGGGCCAGTTCAACATTGGTCATACGACCATCGCCCTGAAGCTCTGCCAGTATTTTGCGATCAATCGGGTCAAGTTTGCTTGTGGACATGGTCATTCCTGCTTTGATTTACGACTTGTATAATTACACGGCCCATTGCGCAATAAAATTTCACGCCTGTGAAATAATATTATTCACACCCCGTGGTTGGCAAAATATTCACGGCTTTTTGCACAGGCCTTTTAACGCCCGCCAACCATAGCTATATCCCCCCTGAACAGATTAAACCGGGGACAATCATGTCAGACACCAAACATTCCAAAGTACTTATCATCGGCTCGGGCCCAGCGGGCTATACGGCCGGGATCTACGCCAGCCGCGCCATGCTTGACCCGGTTCTGGTACAGGGCATTCAGCCCGGCGGCCAACTAACCATCACAACCGAAGTTGAAAACTGGCCCGGTGACACCACGGTGCAAGGCCCCGACCTGATGGTGCGTATGGAAACACATTCGCGCGAAATGGGCACCGAAATCATCGCCGACTATATCCACAGCGTTGACCTGTCCAAGCGCCCGTTTACCGCCATCGGCGACAGCGGCACCACCTATACGGCCGATGCGCTGATCCTTGCGACCGGCGCGCAGGCCCGCTGGCTTGGTCTTGAAAGCGAAGAAAAATTCAAAGGCTTTGGCGTTTCGGCCTGCGCCACCTGTGATGGGTTCTTTTACCGGGGCAAAGAAGTGGTGGTTATCGGCGGCGGCAACACCGCGGTGGAAGAGGCCCTGTTTTTAACCAACTTTGCCTCCAAGGTCACGGTGATCCACCGGCGTGATGAACTGCGCTCGGAAAAAATCCTGCAACATCGCCTGCTGAACAATGACAAGATCGAAGTGCTCTGGGACAACCAGCTTGACGAAGTCTTTGGCTCAGAAAACCCACTGGGCGTTGAAGGTGTGCGCGCAAAAAACGTCAAGACCGGTGAAATCACCGAAGTGCCGTGTTCGGGCGTCTTTATCGCCATCGGCCACGCACCGGCATCCGAACTGGTTAAGGACAAGCTGGAAACACACATGGGCGGCTATGTTGTTACCGCACCCGACAGCACCGCCACATCGATCCCCGGCGTATTTGCGGCTGGTGATTTGACAGATCACATCTACCGACAAGCCGTAACAAGCGCCGGAATGGGTTGCATGGCCGCACTGGAGGCAGAACGCTTCCTTTCTGAGCAAGACGATTAAGACCAGCGCGGACATAACGATGTTGGGTCGGTTTTTTCACACCGTCCATAAGGCGTGCATCGATCAGGTGCTTGACGGTGCGCGCCGCGCCGACGCGCGGTTTCATCATTATGGTGAGCGCCCAAATTTGCCAGCCGTTGGCATCTGGAACTATTTCGTTGGAACAGCGCCGATGCGCCAGTATTGCGGGAAGACGGCCTAGTATTGCCCTTAAAATTGGAACAATCACCCTAAGGGCTGTTGTTTTTTGCACAACACCCCTTCATTTTATCAAAACCTCACTGCCAAGCTTGAATATTGCCCCAATCCCGCGCTATTTCGCCCTTGAATTTAACGCGAACGCAAAAGCGCAGCCCAAAAAGGCACCGACCATATGCAACTGTCAAATCTTGCCCCGATCCCGGAACTATATGTTTCCTATGACTCGGCACAAAAACTGAAACTTGAAGCCGCAGAACTGCCTAGCTGGGACCTGACCCCACGCCAGACTTGTGATCTCGAACTGCTGATGAATGGCGGCTTCAACCCGTTGAAGGGTTTTATGACACAGGCTGATTACGACAGCGTCGTAAATGATCTGCGCCTTGAGGACGGATCACTTTGGCCAATGCCGATCAATCTGGATATTTCAGAAAAATTTGGCGAAACCATTGAACCGGGCCAAGATATCGCCCTGCGCGATCAGGAAGGCGTGATCCTTGCGATTATGTCGGTCACAGACAAATGGACCCCAAACAAAGCCCACGAAGCAGAACAGGTATTTGGCGCTGACGACCTTGCCCACCCTGCCGTAAATTATTTGCACAACAGTGCCGGCCCGATCTATCTGGGCGGCCCGGTGACCGG
>DAOURA010000191.1 GCA_030625325.1 Marinosulfonomonas sp. | reverse complement strand
TCGGGCGGGGTGCCCCAACTGTTGGAATCACCATAAACCATCACCCGCATTTTATTGGCCCCCTACCAGTGCCCGGTATTTTCCATGCTTAGCCATGGCTCTGCCAGTTCTTTTGCATCCCCCATTTGCAGCAGCTCGACTGAGATATTGTCAGGGCTGCGCACAAAGGCCATCCGCCCGTCACGTGGTGGCCGGTTGATCGTAACACCATTGTCCTGCAAATGCTGGCACATGGCGTAGATGTCTTCCACATCATAGGCCAAATGGCCAAAATGGCGACCGTCGGATGGCAACCCATCATCCCCGTCCCAGTTATGGGTCAGTTCAACAGGGCATTCTTCCTGCCCTTCGGGGGCCATGAAAATAAGGCTGAAACGCCCGCCTTCATGATCTGTGCGGCGGGTTTCCTTTAGCCCGAGAAGTTCAAAAAATTGGATCGAAGCATCAAGGTCTTTGACCCGAACCATCGTGTGCAAATAGCGGATTTTCATCTGGATCTCCTGATATATTGGTCACGCAGCACCCACGTTGGCGGCGTTAACAACACAAAACCCGACCCTGCCGGTCTGCACAAGCCCTATCAGGCATTGGATCAGAAGTTGGACTGTAACCCAAAGTTCAGCGATGCGGTTTCCCGATCAAACAGATCGACGTTTGATTCTGTTTTGCTGGTCGAAAGGGTCATTGATGGTGAAAACCCAAAATAGGACACCTTTTCAAATACTGCTGTGGCCCCCAGCGTCAGGGTGCGATCATGGCGCCCGCTGGCGTCGTAATTGGAAAAATCGTAATCGCGCTTTTGCCCGCCCAGATTAAACGACAGGCGCATCCCCCAGACCGGCTTGCCCAAGCTATAGCTAAGCTGTGCATGTATCACGGTGTTTTCGTTGCTTGCAATTGGGGACGCTGTCTTTTGTCCCATCAGTGAAAATCCAATCTGATCACTGTTGCCCAAACGGTGGTTGATCGCCACTGTCCCGGTGGAAATATACGACGGAACGGCAGATGCGATAACCTTTTGATCTTCGTATCCCAGTGACAAATCAATGGTGGTGCGTTCAGTCAGGCGAAAATTCTGGCCCAGCCTGACCCGGTTATAGCGGGTATAGGGATCGCCCCCATACCAGTTTTGCCCCACGCTTAGTGCAAATGTGGTCGGCCCGGACATGGCCGCGAATTTTTGGCGGTGGCTCAGTGAAACCTCGGCCACACCAAACGAATAATCGCTGCCCTTTACTGTGGGCGCTGCCTTTTTTGAGGCGGCCGATAATTCATAACTGCGCGCCGACAACAACAGCCCCAGGTGGGTTGCATGGTTTTTTGACTGGGAAATCCGGTATTTCAGATCGGCCCGGGCAGATGCTTCATACCCCGCCAAGGCCTGCGCATCGGCACTTAGGACAAACGGCAACCCCCAGATCGTGATGGTTTCACTGCTTGATCCGTTGTTGACGTTGTTATTGGGGGCCGCAGAAAAGCTAAGGCTGACCGACAGGGGGTTTTCCTGCCGCACCTTTGCAAAATCCTGCCTGATCGCTGTATGCATCGGCCCCTGTGGGGCGTTATTGGCGGCCCGGCGCAGCCAGAATTCGGCGCGGGTAAATTGTTTTGCCCGGTAATGTGCCGATGCGACCAGACGTGCCGCCTCGGCCCGCTGGCCGTCCGAACGGGCCACACGAAATGCCTGTTTTCCGGTTTGAACGGCATCTGCCAATTGCCCGGCTGAAATCTGGGTTGATGCCAGAATTATCAGCGCGACAAAATCGTTTCCGTCCCGTTTTACAAGGGCCTTGGAAATTACGCCGGCCAGTTGAAAATTGCCCTTTTGCAGCTGATCACGCGCCACAGCGCGCGCCTGCTCGGGCGTCAAATCAACATTTTCGGCCGCCGCAGGTGATAGCCCCAACAGGGCCGCGAAAAAAAAAGAAATCAGCGCATTTCGCGCAATTCCGCCTATCATTGCATGAAGGATGTCTGTGTTGCCAGAAAGGCCCCGGTTTCCTTAACATTCAACCCGCTTGCCGCATCAGGGCTGGTGATCAGTACGATCCCGGCAATCTGTCCGCCCAAACCCGAACCGACCGTGCCACCCATAATGCCGTCCAATGTGCCGCTGCCGCCGGTTGATCCGTCGGGGTTGATCTCGGTAATGTTGGTTTGTTTGATCTTCAGGCCGTCCAACCCGGTGGTGGACCCGGAAAAATACGGTAAATCGCCAATAAAAACCCCGGCGCTATCGTATGCATGGCGGTTGGAGATTATGATATCAATGGCCCCGACAACGTCAAAATCGTCAAAATCCATGTTTATTGAAACGGTTCCGTCTGATGTTCCTACGGTATTACCATGAATACCGGAGTCACCTTCGTAGACACGAATGCCTGCGTAATCGCCGTCAAACACGGCCTCACCTGTGCTGGGCAGGGTTGCCCCGTCGGTGCGCAGAACGCTGCCGCCGTATCCATAGTCAAGGTAATCGTCTGTTCCGACAACGCCCGCGCCGACCTTGCCGCCGGCACCCTCGGCGTAAAGTGCCACATAGTTGTTGCCACCTGCGACGTTGCGATATGCCTTGAAACCATTGCGATCAAAACTGGCATCGCGGGTGTATTTCCCGCTTAGATCAAAGGGCAGGTTATTGAGTGACAGTGTGTCGGTGGCGGGATCAAATGTGAACTTGTTCACCTCACCTGAATACGTTGTGCCAGCTGTTACGCCGCCGCCGGTGGTGTCAAAAAATGGCTCGCCGCCACAGGCTGATAAAATACTGAATGCTAAAATTGATGCTGCTGAAATTTTCATGGCTGGTGCCCTGCCTTTTAGAACTGCTGTTTTGCGTAAACTTCGCGCGAATTCGTCCGCAAAGTCAATCTATGCTGAGCTACGGGGCACAAATAAGGCGAAATTTTTCGCCACTGGGGTTTCTTTGCACCGGGCCAAGATACCGCATCCTGCGGCGTTTAACATCCCGCCCCATAGATATAGTATGGCGCGACTCGTTATTGACCCACAAGGATTCGCAAATGCCCATTTCCCCCGAACAACAGGCCGAAATTGATGACCTGCGCGCCAACCCACGCCAAACCTTGCGCGCGGTTTCCGAGGGCATGGAAAACCATTTGTACAAGGCCTATGACGTGCTGGATCACGGCTTTGTCCGGGTCATCGATTACATGGGCGACGACGCGGCGATCTGTCAGGCGGCGCGGGTGTCTTATGGCAAGGGCACCAAATCGGTGCAAAACGATGCCGGGCTGATCCGCTATCTTATGCGCCACTGGCACAGCACGCCGTTTGAAATGTGTGAAATAAAACTGCACGTCAAACTGCCGGTTTTTGTGGCACGTCAGTGGATCCGCCATCGCACCGCCAACGTTAACGAATATTCGGCCCGCTATTCGATCATGGACCGGGAATTTTACATTCCGGCGCCCGAACAGCTCGCCGCGCAATCGGTGATCAACAATCAGGGCCGCGGTGAAACCCTGACCGGGGAAGAGGCCGCGCGCGTGCTGGATATCCTGAAATCGGACGCCGCCCAGTGCTATGACCACTATGCAGATATGATCAGTGACGAAGGCCAACAGGGCCTTGCGCGCGAACTGGCCCGCATGAACCTGCCCGCCAATATTTATACCCAGTGGTACTGGAAGGTTGATTTGCACAACCTGTTCCACTTTCTGCGCCTGCGCGCCGACAGCCACGCCCAATACGAAATCCGTGTTTACGCCGACATGATCTGTAAGATCGTCGCCGACTGGGTGCCCGCGGCGTATGGCGCGTTTGAGGATTACCGGATGGGCGGCGAAACCCTGTCAGCCAAAGCGCTGGATTGTGTGCGCCGCATGGTAAAGGGGGAGGCGGTGACGCAGGAAAATTCCGGCATGAGCGCGGGCGAATGGCGGGAGTTTGAGGGGGTT